>SHAT01000047.1 GCA_004213175.1 Pseudomonadota bacterium
TGTTGTGGTAATACGCTGGTCAGACGGAAGTTTTCTTGAAGACCAGGACCACTGGTGGATGGCAGGCCTTCACCGGAGCATTTATCTTCGTTCCACAGCAATGACCTACCTGGAAGACGTATTTTCTCTTGGAGAATTGAATCATAATCTGGATGCAGGAAGCCTTGAAGTTGAGGTAAGGGTTGGTTTTACAGGACCAGTTGAAGCTGACTGGAAGGTAGGAATACAATTGATTGATCCTGATGGGAATCGAGTTTTTCCTTCCATGCTGCATGAGGAAATACCAGTTGCAGAAGAGACAAGGATAAACATTGGTCATTTGATTCGTTTCTCAAAAAAAATCAAAAAACCAGAGTTATGGAATTCTGAAACACCAAAACTCTACACCCTTCTCCTCTGTCTTTTCGATCCTTTCGGTAATGAAATTGAATGGATATCATGTAAAGTTGGTTTTCGACGAGTTGAAATTAAAAATCGAGAACTACTCATCAATGGCTGTCCTGTTTTGATCCAGGGGGTCAATCGCCATGAACACGATCCACGTAACGGAAAAACTGTCAGTAGGGAATCGATGCTTGAGGATATTATGCTGATGAAACAGTATAACTTCAACGCAGTTCGTTGTGCACATTATCCTAACGATTCACTATGGTACGAACTCTGTGATGAGTATGGTCTTTATGTAGTAGACGAGGCTAATATAGAAACGCATCATTACTACGGCCGTTTATGCAGGGAGCCTCAGTGGGCCAGCGCGTTCCTGGATCGTATCAGACGAATGGTGGAAACTAATAAAAATCATCCTTGTATAATCATGTGGTCACTTGGCAATGAGTCCGGATATGGGCCTAATCACGCTTCTTGTGCTGGATGGATACGTGAACGTGACAAGAGTAGATTACTACACTATGAGGGAGCATTGCGCCCAGAATTTCAAGGTAAGTGGCAGCCTGAAGCAGGCTTCAACAGTTTGGCTACAGACGTGATTGCACCGATGTATCCTGAAATCCATGATTTGGTTGAATGGGTACAGACTACGAAAGACGAACGACCACTTATTATGTGTGAGTATTCACATGCAATGGGAAACAGTAACGGCAGTCTTTCAGACTACTGGGATGTAATACGCCAGAATCACGGTCTCCAGGGAGGATTCATCTGGGATTGGGTAGACCAGGGACTTGACCCGTATGGCAAAGGGCATTGGGATTACGGAGGTGATTTTGGTGACGAACCGAATGATGCTAATTTTTGCATAAACGGTCTTTTATGGCCGGATCGTCAACCTCACCCTGCGATGCAAGAATTCAAAAAACTTGTACAGCCAGTTCAAGCCAGGGCAATTGACCTTGAAAAGGGGAAGTTGGAACTTCTAAACCGCAGAGATTTTACAGGTCTAGAAGATGTCCGGCTAGAATGGAAACTCGAAATAGACGGTGAAACGATTCAAAAAGGAATACTTGAAGCTCTTGAGGCAAAACCAGGTCAAAATATTATAGTCGAACTTAATATCGCAGAACCTGAGGTACTTCCAGGTAATGAAGTATACTTGACTTTATTGTATATACTCAAAACTTCTTGCAAATGGGCTGATGAGGGGCATGAATTAGGTTGGGACCAATTTCGGATCAAAGGATTTGAGAATAAATCAGATCATGGAGGATTTTTCATAAGGGATCACAATCCAGTTGAAATATCAAAATCAAAAACAGAAATAAAGATCGAATCAGATCTTGGCAGACTTTCCTTTGACACAAATTCTGGAAGATTAAAAAATATCTGTTTTGGAGGAAGGGATTTGTTGGCTTCTTCACCAAAACTTAATGTCTGGCGCGCACCAACAGATAATGATGGATTAAAAGCTTGGATTGGTGATGAAGAAAAGTCTGTATCGAATTTAATTTCGGTTCGTACTCTCAGGCGTTGGCTGGAAGCAGGGCTTGATCAGATTAGATTGACCAAAGAAAGTTGTAATGTTTCAGAAGTATTCACTCGGAGGGCTAATAAATCCGAGAGTGGAAAGAAACAACAAGGATTAACCATCCTAGAAAAAAATCTGGAGTGTTCGATATTGCATATTGAAGTTGAACAATGCTACTCCTGTGGACCAATCCCTGAGGCTTTTGTTCATCGTACGATCTGGCATGTCTTCCCTGATTTAACTCTTTGGATGGAAAACATGGTTATGGTTCATGAAGAGTTAAACGACTTGCCACGCATTGGCATATCTTTCCAGCTCCAAGAAGGTTTTGAAGAGTTTGAATGGTTCGGTAATGGGCCTCATGAAAGTTATTGTGATAGAATGGCCGGGGTTCGGGTTGGTCGTTTTCATTCCTGTGTTAATGAGCAGTACGTCCCTTACATAGTACCTCAGGAGCATGGAAATAAAACCGGATTACGCTGGATGATGTTGAAAGACACAAATTACTCAGGATTGTTCATTTCAAGTACGGGTTTATTCGAGGGTTCAGTCAGCCATTATCCCGATGAACACCTTTATTCTACTTCTCATGCATACAAGCTAAAATCTCACCCAGAGACGTCTGTCTATCTTGATCATCGGCAAAGAGGGCTCGGAACCGGAAGCTGTGGTCCTGATACTTTGGAACGGTATCTAATTCCATCAGGGACTCATCAATTTGATTACGTGTTTCGTCCCTTCGATCCGACAAAAACAGATCCTAAAGATTTTTTTTAGCTAGTATTATTTAAGAAAAATTTGCAGATTTGAAGGTGTTTTTATTCTCGCTGTAATAGTTTGAAACGGCTTATTTTCATATGTATTTGCAAGATATATAAATTTCCAGCAGATCTGAATCTGAGAAAAAGGTCGACACAGAAAGCCAGTTTACTGTTTAACTCCATCACTCCACTTTGCTATTATTTTCCCGCTTTTGTCATACCAGGTGATGTTCCAGGGGGCGTCTTTTCTGAACTCACCAACCCATTTCTCGCTATTGTAAAAAGACAAGGTGCCACTTCCATCCCATTGTCCTTTCTTGAACTCACCTACGTACCTTGTGCCGTTTCGATAAATAAGTGAACCGTGACCGTTTGGTTTCCCATTTTCAATTTGTCCTTCATATTTTCCGCCGTCTCCAGTATCGCCATTATTTAGCCAGATCCATTTACCTTCATCTTTATAAGTAAACAAAACCCCTTCCTCTATTATCTCAACTTTCAGTACACCCTCCACATATTCTCCAATGACGTTACTTTCATTATCGAATTCTGTGATGTTCCAAGGTTTATTTTCGCGGAACTCACCTATGCTCTTTTTCCCATCTGGATAGTTGAAGCTACCTTTACCATGTGTTTTACCGTCTTTGTATTCACCTTCATATAATTCTCCGGAAGGATAAGTGAAAATTCCCCAGCCGTTTGGTTTCCCATTCTCAACTTCTCCCATATATTTGTAATCCACTGTTTTATTACCGCTCTCGTACCATCCCTGAATACCCTTCTCCTGGCGAAAAAACAAAACACCTGCTTTTCTATTATTTTCCAGCTTAACTCCATCGACATACTTGTCTTTGACTCTGTCGTAAGCATCGTATTTTATAATGTTCCATTCTTTCCCTTCTTTCCACTCACCAGTTAATTTACTTCCATCTGCAAAAGTGAGGGTGCCCTGACCGTGCTGTTGGCCGTGCATCCATTGTCCCATATACTTCGTTCCATCAAGGAATAAGCGTATGCCTAAACCGTCAGGTTTTCCGTCTTTAATTTCGCCCTTGTATCTATGCTGTGTTTCATCATCTCCAAAATTCTTCCAGACTTTTTGATCAGAAATTTCCCAAAGATAGAGGACACCACTTTCTTGAACTTGTGCAGAAAGCGTAGCCAAAAAAAAGAAGCAGGCAGAAGTAATTATCAGTATTTGTTTCATGAACGTTTCAACATTTATGTTTTGTGCTCTTTTGCTCAGTCAGACAGAATAAGCGGACCCTGCTGTTGTTTTTTGCCCTCCTTCCATTTTCCGACAAATTTTTCTCCGCTCGGATAAGTGTAAACTCCTTCTCCATGAGGGTTTCCATCTTTCCATTGTCCCATAAAAGAGTCTCCATCGGAAAAGAAATAGATGCCTTGTCCGTGTTTTTGCCCGGCTTCCCATTTCCCTTCATAACGGTCTTTATTTGAAAAAAAGTATGTGCCTTTTCCGTGTTGTTTGCCCTTCAGCCATCTTCCTTCATAGCGATCTCCATTTGGGAAAAAGTATGTGCCTTCCCCGTGTTTTTCACCTCTTTTCCAATTTCCGTCATAACGTGCCGAGAGTTGCTCTTGTTTACCTGGGTTCAGCAGTTGAAAAATAGTTATCGCAAAAATTATGCTGATATTCATTCCGGTAACCGGTAAAGAAAGTTGATTTACCGAACTTTTGGGTCCATTGTAATGAATGTATGTACCTTGACCATGCGGTTTACCTTTTTTAACTTCACCGACATATTTTCCTTCGGTATCCTCATCACCGTCTGGGTACCACCCCCATGTTCCTTTTACTTCACGAAAAAAAAAGGTGCCTTTGTTATCAGAGTTGGTTTTTGAGGCACATGAAATTAGGTTAAGACAAAAACATGAAATTAGAAGAACAGCTAAAATATTTTTCATCTATGCATCAATTTTAAAACTAAAATTATGTAGACAGTTTTCAGGTACGATCTCTCCGGATTTTCCAGAAAGAGGAGTGGTACAAAGAGGGAGTGAGGTGAAATTGTGTGGTCGATACTTCATTAGTTACTGATTGCTGGTTTTGGGGAATTAAAGATATAACATCAATCGGTGTGTTTTACAAGAATCTTGAGCTCCGGTAAATTGACTTTGAATCAAGAGTCAAATAAAATGGTGCGGTTAACTTATTGCAAATAAAGATACATTTTATTTGTCATTTGCTGGTTTAATCTCAGTGCTGAAACTATTATGACTAATTCCAATCCACCGTCACTATCTATAAAATCGGATGGTTCAATCAGTAAAATTTGGTCTGCGGATAATTCGCAGGGAATCGAGTTGCCGTTCTTTGACACAAAGGTTCAGGCGGGGTTTCCGTCTCCTGCCGAAGATCATCTGGAGCAAAGGCTTGATTTGAACACGCTGGTGATTGAAAATCCAAGTGCTACTTTTTTTGTACGTGTGGCGGGTGAGTCGATGAGGGACGTCGGTATCACGGACGGTGATATCCTTGTTGTGGACCGCAGTATTGAAAGTTGGGAAAACCGTGTTGTGGTGGCTGTGATTGATTCCGAATTTACGATTAAACGTTTTACCACAGAACAGGAAACGGTAGTGCTGAAAGCGGAAAATCCGAACTATCCTTCAATTAAGATTACACCTGAAATGGATTTCTCTGTCTGGGGAGTTGTCAGCTGGACCTTAAAAAAACTATGATTGCGCTTATTGACTGCAACAATTTCTTTGCCTCTTGTGAGCAGGTTTTTCAACCGCAGCTCGTGGGGAAACCGCTCGTCGTGCTTTCGAACAATGACGGTAATGTCATTGCCCGTTCCCGTGAAGCTAAGAAGTTGGGTATTGGAATGGGAGTTCTAGCTGGTAGTATCCGTGAATTTGTCCAGAGAGACGAACTGCAGATACGTTCCTCGAACTACGCCCTTTACGGCGATATGAGCAGTCGGATAATGTCCATACTGGAAGATCTTTTACCGGGGATTGAAAGATACAGCATCGACGAAGCTTTTGCGGATGTCTCGGGTTTGTCACGCGAACGGTTGATGCAGCTGCTTCGCCTTGTACGTCATAGAGTACAGCGTCACACAGGAATTCAGGTGTCTATCGGAGTTGCGAAGACAAAAACCTTGGCCAAAGCCGCAAACCGTCTGGCAAAGCGTCATCCTAAACTGGCCGGAGTCTGTGTTGGTACGGAGGCAGAAAGTTTCGGTAAAACACTGGAACAAATGGAGACCAGAGATGTCTGGGGTGTTGGAGGAAAGATCAGTAAAAAATTAAGTAGATTCGGTATCGGTAACGCAAAACAACTGCGTGACACCGATCCTGTTTGGATTAAGAAACAATTTTCTGTGGGGCTGATGCGTACAGTTTTGGAATTGCGTGGTGAAAGCTGTTTGAAACTGGAGGAACCTGAAGAATCGAGAAAGTCCCTCACGTGCGGTCGTTCATTCGGCAAGCCGCTGAAGGAATTGGAGGATATCCGTCCCGCATTGACTCATTTTGTGCAAAATGCCGTGAGCCGGCTTTGGAAATACAAGCAGGCAACGTCAGCCATCACTGTCTATCTCTCAACAAACCGTTTTCGTAAAAACATCATGCAGCGCAGTGTATCGGCATCTGTTGAGCTGGAAGTAACCAACAATCTGATGCAGCTTAATGCCGCGGCTCAGCATGCGCTGGGGCAGATTTTTAAGTCCGGATTTGAATACCACAAAGTCGGGATACTTTTACATGATTTTATTTCAGTAAAAAATATTCCAGTCACGCTTTTTGAAACGGAATCGAGCATTCATGCATCTCGGGAACTGATGGGGGCCTTAAAAAAAATAAATCAAAAATTCGGACATTATACTGTTGCTTCTGCTTCTGCTTCTGGAAGTTCAGACTGGAAGGCACGTAGCAAATTCCGGAGTCCTTCCTTTACAACCTGCTGGAATGAATTGCCACTCGTGCACGCTTGAAAGAATAATTCGTATGGTCTTGGAGTAACTCCTTTTGGTCTCACCATATTATGCACCCGTAGCTCAGCTGGATAGAGCGACGGATTCCTAATCCCTAGCTCTGCGTTCGAGTCACGGTGGGAGCACCATCCCATGTCGCTCAGGTTAAATCGTAACCAATCTTTCGCAGAGAAAGCACTCGGGTTAAGTTATATGCCGGCCTCAATGTCGTAATCAGGACTTTTAGAGGACCACCTGCCTCAGAAAACGCGCACATGTTATGCAAACACCCTTAAAAGATGATGCAAAAGAACTTCTGCATCGCTAGCTTTCCTACTGTCTTTTGGTTTGTCACATCCTCCATTGCTGATGCAAGATCGTGGACGCTTCCCTCCCAAGTTGCTAGTTCGGTAGTCAAGGCATTGAACTGATTGTGGTCACTGAAATGTTTGGCTGCACCCCGTCCAATGTCGGAGATACTGCACCAATTTAAGCTGGCTTCCGTCAAACGTTTCATGGGCACCTCCAGATTCGTAAAACAGGAGTATACCCGCTGTCCGGGTCAAGTGGTGCACTTATTATGTGAATTTAATGGTTGCACATAATTTGCTTTACAAGAAATTATAAATTTGGAGGTCAATCCGGGTTTGGCTGATTTAAATTTTTTGTAACCTAACCTTATTGTTTGAAACCATTTTACATTAACGAGTAGTACCTCAGATATCTTATAATTAATACAGTATATTCAAGATAATGTGGAAAAAATATTTGTATATTTAATTGTGATAATGCTTATTGGTTGTTCGAATGGGAATAAGAACCAAATCCAAGTCCATACTTCCATTCATGAATTAAGTGTCAATAAAGAATCTGATGGTTATACCAATAAACCCTCGAAATCGTCTGGTTATGGATTAAGATATATTCTTCAGAATCAATGGGGTGTTGGATTTTATTCTAACGAAACAACACGAACCCAAAGTGTTGACAAATTGTCAAAAGAGATTTACGACATAGAAAAAAATAACGTTGTGGATGTGTCTTATACCTTTGGGACAAAGAATCTGGATTATTATTTGAGTTTGGGATACGGCTTGGTTATTTCAGGATCCAGAAATTTGGACTACTCTCAGATATCAGGCCTCAGTGCAGAAAAATCCGATGCAAAAATGGGAATTTTAGATCTAGACCTAATGGGAGGGACTTCAATGATGTATGATTTTGGATATCAGTTCTGGTCGTCTGGCATTGCATTGAATTTTGGCTATAGGAAACAAAATGCAAAGTATGATCAACCGGGAAATTCTACATCAACTTCAAATTTCATTACAGGTAATAATTCTCAATACCTTATTGGCTTATCATTAATTTATTAAAATAGATATGAAAAAATACAACAAATTATGTTATCCGATTTTATTATGTATAAGCTTTTTGTACATCTATGGGACACATGTGAATCGAAAAAACAATCATTTTTATGAAATCAAACATGATGAAATAGTTCATAACATTTTGAACAATGAAAATTTTGATAAGGAATACAAAATCAAAGCAATTCGATCACTCAAGTATTATAACAAAAAATATCAAAATAGATTGATTGCTAAACTTCATGGAACATATAAACGAAAAAATAAAAATATATACGCACTAGATAAACCTACAAACCCTGATGAAGCAAGAAAGTATTTCCACGATAAGAGAAAAGATAATCAAGGAGAAACATATTTTGAAAAGTATGTAGAATACAGAGATTATTTCAAAGATAAAACAACAGTAGAAGGAATAGTAATACCAATTGATCCTAGAAATGATAAAAGAACTACTGTGAGAACAGATGATCCCTGTAAAGCTTCTGATGCAGGTTTTACAATGACAAAGCTTAATGATTCACGTGATGACGCCAAAACTTGGAAGGGTGATGGTTTTATAAGTTCCATAGTTGTTCATCCATCGGATGAAAGTATAGTTTATGTTACTTCTTCGACATGGGGGGATACAAAAGTTTGGAAATCAACTGACTGTGGAGATACTTGGAGTAACCTCGACAATGGAAATATTCCTGATATTCCAGTTCATCATATTTTCATAGACCCAAAAGACTCAAATAGACTTTTCCTCGCAACCGATCTTGGAGTCATGTATTCAGGTAATGATGGAAAAAGCTGGGCCTCAATAAATACAAATGGGATGGCCAATGTCATTACTGAACGTTTTGATTATGATGTTGTCAATAGGTTTTTATATGCTTTTACCTATGGTAGAGGTGTTTTTGCAATTAAATTACCATAAAATAAAGTGAAAATAATAATCATACTTTTAGTATCTAGCTTGATATTTGGTTGTGCAAAAGAGGAATACGATTCTGCTGCACCTACATATGAATCTTTATATAACAGCTCTGTGACAAAAACTAATTGGACACATATTGGGCCACTTAATGTTGGTGGCCGGACTAGATCGCTTTTGATACAAGGGGATTCTCCATCTAGCTCTCACACCCTCTATGCAGGTGGTGTTACAGGTGGAGTTTTCAAGTCTACGGATGGAGGTGAATCATGGAAAGCCCTCAATGATTTGATGCCGAATATTAATGTCAATACTCTGGCTCAAGATCCAAAAAATAATAATGTAATGTATGCAGGTACGGGTGAATTTTATGGAGGTTTTAGAGGTGCTGGAATCTTTAAAACAGAAGATGCTGGAGCAAATTGGAAATTGATGGATAATACTAGTGATATTTGGTATGTACATAAAATTATTGTAAGTCCGAATAACTCTGATGTGATATATGCTTCAACGTCTGGTAAAGTTTTTGGCTCAAATTCAGGGCTAAAAAAAAGTGTGGATAAAGGTATAACATGGACCAACATTCATTCAGATGATTCAGTTGATGTAGCGGTAGTAAATAAAGATGGTACTGATTATGTCTATGGATATTCAGAATGGAAAGGATTGATTGTGAGTTTTGATGGTGGTGCTAATTTTACACATAAAGTTGGTTCTTCTTCTTTTGTAAAATATGATGCCACAACTCCCAACTATGTCAGGGGATCGATTGCATTTTCTAAATCTACTCCCTCGAGAGGATATTTACTTGTTTCAAATTGGTACGGTCAACTTTATGGTATCTGGAAAACTTCGGATTATGGAGCAAATTGGACCAAAACTATTTCTCAGGATAATGACACTACAAAAACGGATAGCTGGTTGTTAAGTGATCCAGCAGATGTATTTGACCATAATGGAAACGGAAAAAACTGTTTTGGAAGGACCATTGATCTCAATGATCTCAGGTCTCAAGGTGTTTATGATCAGTATATAGCTGTAGATCCAACTGATGCGGATGTAGTCTGGGTTGGAGGTATAGAATTATTCCGTTCTGACAGTGCTGCTTCTTCAGGTAGTTTTAACAAAGCAAGCATATGGTATGGTACCGAATCCAATTACGTGCACGCCGATCAGCATTACATCGCTTTTAGTCCAACCTATGGTAGATATATGCCAGGTTATGGAGGTACGGACAAAAGAGCTTATTTTACCAATGATGGCGGTGTTTTTGTGTCGACCAATTCAAAAATTGGAACAACATCAAACCCATGTGAATCTTCTTCGATTGGAGTGGAATATAAAGAGATTGTGAAAGGGTACGGGACGACACAATTTTACCATGGTGTGGTTTCAAAAGATGGGAAATATGTAATAGGCGGATTGCAAGATCAAGGAGTTACTTTGTATCATGGTTCTCCAGATAATTGGACAACCATTGCTGGTGGGGATGGTGCTTATAATGCCATCGATCCTGATAATTCCAGCATTATGTATTCTTCTTATATAAATATTTCAATTAGGAGGCATGACATAACGGTCGATAATGAAACAACCGGTGCTATATCGAATTCTTATGGTCGAATTTCATCCGGAATTGATACGAGTACCTATGGTAAAGGTTCATTCATCAATCCCTTTATCCTTGACCCCAATAACTCTTCTAGAATGTACACTGCAAATAAAGCACTTTGGCGGTCGGATAATGTAAAAGCTGCTTCGACATCCGATGTAACATGGACTAATCTTGGAACTTTTGACGGTTCAAACAGTGGATTTGAGATTACAATCGCCCCGAGTAATTCAAAAGTGATGTATGTAGGAGTTGGGTATAGTGCTAGCTTTTATAGGATTCTCAATCCTGCAGATGGGCCTTAATGGTGACAGATTGATTTACTTCAGTTGGTTTATCGACCAAGTTCATTTATAAAGGATAACATGCTGTCATGTTCAAGATATAGCTTAACCGGCACGTCAGGAATGGCGAATTCTGCCTTTTTGTCCTGTAAGACATATTCAGTGACCTCTCGCTCTTTGCTTGACATGCCGGACTGATAAAAGCGGACACCCTCCCATTATACATAAAGTAGTTACTCGCATTTCTGCCTAGATGCTTAATATGATCTTCCACTAATTCTTAACAGTCAGACACCCTCCCTCCGTAATTTCCCTACATTCTTATGGAATTTACAAATTTATGATTAGATGTAGTGCTTATTTTTAATAATATTAAGATTTTTTTTGATTGAGGTTGAAAAAAGTGTACCATAATCTAAATTCGAAATTAAAGATTTTAGGTGTCCATATAGGTGTCTATCAGCCCTGATATTCAGTACTATTTGGTAACACTTGGCATAAGTGTTAAGATGAGTTAAGGTACTGTTGATATTACTTAATTGTATTTAGTAGTACTCAATATAATACCCCATACAAGGTTTCCGATTCCGTAAGCCGCAGGTTCGACTACCGCCGGGCGCACCACGATATTTGTTACTTAAACAAATGTTAAATTAAAAAATACTTCGACATAAATTTAAAATTAACAAATGGATATTAATGGTCACTCTTTTTCGAATTAGTAATTTCAAATTAAAGGGAAATGCGATTAACTGAAAAGGCTTTACATATGATTATTTTAGTGTAGACTTTTCCTGCCATAGATCAGGTGTTTCAATGTATAATCTTTGTTCCTAAGGACGATTTGTCAGGGTAGTGCTAACTTTATTCATCTGATGAAAGATGTCCAATATTAGTATTAAATTGCTCAAGGTGATGGAATCATAAGGATAGAAAACGAAAGGTATATTTGCTTAAAATCAAAGAGCTACACGCTGGTTATGGGCGTTTGAAGATCCTGCGGGGCATTAGCTTAGATGTTTCTCAAGGAACTATTGTTGCCCTCCTTGGGGGGAACGGAACGGGAAAATCTACACTGCTTAAGACCATTTCAGGATTACTACCTGTCATGGATGGCAGTATTGAATTTGATGAAAAAGATATTACGAACAGTAAACCTCATCATATCGTACGTTCTGGTCTCGTTCAGGTTACCCAGTCTAAGGAAGCCTACCCTGCTATGACAGTAGAGGAAAATCTCATGCTTGGTGCTTTTACTCGCAGTGACAAGGCTGAAATAAAGTATGACCTTGAGGGGGTTTACTCTTTTTTCCCTGTTCTAAAGGATCGAAGAAATATGCTTTCAGGGACACTTAGTGGTGGTGAAGTACAGATGCTCGTTACTGGGCGAGGATTGATGGCTAAACCCAAGATGCTTATGTTGGATGAACCAAGTGCTGCACTTGCCCCAAAGGTTGTTCTTGAAATTTTTGCAAATATTTACAAGATCAGCCAGACCGGTGTAACAATTTTATTGGTTGAGCAGAATGTAAGAATGGCGCTCTTGCTTGCCCAATATGCCTACATTATACGTGACGGTCATATTATGATAGAAGGTAAGTCTGAAGAATTGATTAATGATCCAGCAATTAAGGAATTCTTTCTTGGAGGTACCGTAACAGATACTTCAAAGGGATTGAACGCATGAAACATTGGAAAGACAACTACAATGGACTTTGATTTTAATTCTTTATTAGCATTTATCATTTTCGGTGTCACTATAGGAGTAGTTTATGGCATCGTAGCTCTCGGAATATCACTGATTTATTCAGGTTTGGACATAGTACATTTTGCACATGGTGAAATTTACATGTTCGGAGCATTTATAGGGTTATTTTTTTCTCAAGTTATTGGGGTTCCGTATCCTTTTGCGATTATAGGGGCAATGATTTTTGCTGCCCTTTTGGGGATGTTTATTGAGAGGGTTTTTTACCGTCGGCTTACTCAAGCTGGGGGGGGTTATACAGTCGCGGGAATGGGTATGATCATATGTGGTTTTGGAATGTCTGTCGCACTCATGAATGTCGCTTATCTTATCTGGGGAGCTGCTGCAGAACCTTTCCCTGTTGACTTAGGTATGCCTCTTCAATTGGGGGATATTTCCATCCCACAAAGTTATGTGTTGACAGCAGTAGTATCGATGTTATTAATGGTAGTATTGAACTATTTTATCCGAAACACTAAGCTTGGTTTAGCTGTAAGAGCAGTTGCTCATAATAAGGATATCGCATATCTAATGGGAATCAATGTCCCACTGGTAATTTCCCTAATTTTTGGTCTGGGCTGTGCTTTAGCTGCAGCTGCTGGGGTATTGATTGGTCCTATGCAGTCAGTCCAGGTTGAAATGGGATATTTGATGTTAATGAAAGCTTTCGCAGCAGCAGTGGTTGGAGGGTTTGGAAGTTTGCCTGGAGCTCTAATTGGAGGGATTTTAGTTGGAATATTTGAAAATTTAGGGGCAGCCTATATTTCGCCCAGTCACAAAGACATATATGCTTTTTTACTATTGATTCTTGTCTTGATATTTAGGCCATCGGGACTATTTGGGGTCATTGCAAAAGTGAAGGCATGACAGTTTTTTATGCTAAACTGTCCAATTTTATAAACCATTAAAAGAGGAGGAATAATGAAGCACCATTTTTCTGGTGTGAGTTTCATCACGCTTTAAATAATTAATTAACTAATTTTAAAAAACTAATCAAAGAGGAATCATGTTTAAAATAAATAAAATATGTTTAGGTGTTGTTGCTTTGAGCTTTATGTTTGTTTCGACGGCAATATATGCGGGAGATATCCGCGTTGGTATCACCATGAGGATGGTGAGTGAAAATGGTCAAAAGTATGGCCAGATGATGATGGATGAAATTGATATCATTAACAAGTCTGGTGGCATAAATGGTAATAATATTGTAGCCACTTTGATGAATGATGAGTGCAAGTCTGATAAAGGAGTTGCTAATGCTAATAAGCTTGTTTCTCAGAAAAAAGTTCATCTTGTTATCGGATCTACTTGTTCTTCAGTAACACTACCTATAGTAGCAGTAACGGCCAAAGCAAAAGTACCACAAATCATTCCACATTCTACTAACGCTAAAATCACTAAGTTAGGGAGTGACTGGATATTCAGGGTTCCCGTTTCTGGTCGATTTTATGCTGGTGTAAATGCCAAATATGTTGGTGAAAATATAGGAATGCGTATTGCTTACATCTGTGCGGCCGATGCAGCATCTCAAAATGACTGTCAAGCAATGCAGGGACAGATGAGAAGCCAGCATGGCGCAGAGCCAGTTTATGTTGCGGAAGTACAGGAAAAAGAAGTTGATTTCCGTACACATATGCAAAAGATTAAGACTAGTAACGTGGATGGGATAATGATTGCTGCGTTAGCTGAAACTATGGCCCGTGCACTTATTCAATCATATGAGGCAGGGATGGATGAGAGCGTAAGGCGTATAGGTTCCTCATCTGCATCAAATGCTCCAGTTCCTAAGATTGCAGGGGATGCTGCCAAGAACGTTTTTTTTGCAGCAGCATATGCAGCAGCAGATAAGCGTCCAATAGCAAGACTCTTCAACGAAATGGTGCGCGAGCGTTATGGTATTCACGCTCCGGATCATGATTTCTCACAAGCCTATGATTTGATCCGTATTGTAGAAATTGCACTAAATAATGCAAAGTTGAAGTTGACCAATAGCTCTTTAGCAGATGACAGGGTTGCAATTCGCAATGCAATTGCCGGAATTAGGAATTACCAAGGACTGGCCTCTGGTCCAATTAGTTTCTGCCGTGATTCCTCACCTGTTTGCCGAGATGGGAACAGAACTGCCGTATTGATTGGATACACCAAGGGCGGGGAACAATTTGAGACTGAGGTATTAGCCAGGGTTACCATGCCTATGGATTTCGGTCTTTAATCATAGATTCCCGGAGGGCGAACTCTCCGGGAATTTTTTCCTTTAATTTTTCAAAATAAACACTAATGATAGAATTGTTGGTACGGATCAATAATTCGATTTACAATTTGAGCAGAGTGCATCGTTTACTGCCCTGGTTAATTGCATACTTGGTTTTGCTTCCTTTGCCTAAATTGCTAGAATTTGTTTTAAGTGATTACTATATAGACTTGGCCAATCGAGCCTGTCTTTTTATCCTTCTTTGTGTGGGTTTGAACATTGTAAAAGGATTTTGTGGTCAAGTCACCGTAGGACATATCGGTCTTTACGCAATTGGAGCTGTTAGTTCAGCGTTGCTGGCAATAAATTATGGATTATCCTTCTGGGTAAGCGCTCCTTTAGCGGTGCTGATAACAGGATTTGCTGGAATCATTGTTGGACTACCTTCAGTCAGACTAGAAGGAGCTTATCTCGCACTGGCGACGCTAGGTTTAGGAGAATCAGTACGAATCATGATTGCTGTCACACCAGCACTTGGTTCCAGTACTGGAATAATGCTTATTCCCGCCCCAGCCATAGGAGATTTTGTTTTTGATAGTTTTGAGCGTTACTACTACCTCGTTATGACTCTTGCAGTATTGGGTATTTATCTTTCCTTTGCAATCCTTCGCTCAACAACAGGACGAGCTTTTCAGGCAATCCGTGAAGATCCCATTGCTGCAGCTGTAGTAGGAATCAACGTCACAATGTATAAATTGCTTGCCTTTGTTATAAGTGCCCTATATGCAGGATTAGCAGGGGCTTTGTTTGCCCATATGCCGCCAGGATATCTTCATCACAATAATTTTACTATTATAGAAATGGTCACCTTGCTACTCATGGTGGTTTTGGGTGGAATTGGTAATATTTGGGGAGGGGTAATCGGGGCCATAGTGGTGACTATCATTTACGACCAGACTAAGGATTACTACTTTTACCAGCCTTTGATTTTTGGAATAACGATGGTACTTCTTGTGGTCTTTATGCCAAGAGGTATTGGCGGACTATTAGGGCGTATGATAGTTAAGAAAAAATTTATAAAAAATCATGAGGATAAAGTAATTGATTTTGCTTGAAACAAAAAATCTCAGTAAAAAGTTTGGAGGTCTTCGTGCTCTTTGGGATGTTAATACCAAGATTGAGCAAGGTACCATTCATGGGCTCATAGGCCCTAACGGATCAGGGAAATCGACTTTCTTTAACTTGATTACAGGAATTTATCAACCGGATTTAGGAAGCCATATTAATTTTGCTGGACAAGATATTACCACTCGATCAGCTCATCAAATTGCTGAATTGGGTGTCTCCCGAACTTTTCAGTTGTTACGTTTATTTTTAGATATGACCGTTTTGGAAAATGTGATGGTAGGATACCATTGTCATTCACCATACGGAATTCTCTCTCCCATTTTTTTAGGCACAAAAGTTCGTAAGGCTGAGAATATAATTCGTGAGGAAATGATAGAATTGCTTGAATTTCTTGGATTGGCGGAATTTGCAGATATTCCGGCAAGTGAGCTTTCTGGAGGTCAGAAAAAATTGCTTTCGTTGGGTAGGGCAATTGCTATGAAACCTAAATTATTACTACTTGATGAGCCTGGAGCCGGTCTCTCTCCAGTTAATATCGACAATTTGATGGATACAATTCTCACTCTCAAAGAGCGTTATAAATTAACAGTAATTGTGGTTGAGCATGTCCTAAAATTGGTTATGAATACGTGCGAACGGATCACTGTGCTGGATCATGGCAAGAAAATTGCCGAAGGGACTCCTGAGGAGGTTAAGGGTAATCGTTCAGTTGTAGAAGCATATTTGGGTAAAGAAATGGCTGATGAGGAAATTCGGCGAGTTTTTACAGGATAGGTTGTCATTATTTTAATTCTGATACTATTAATGTTAACTTATACAAGTTGATAAGAATTATTTGACATATACCAATGTTCTAAAGATAATTTAATTATTCCCTATTATCCTCCTATTTCTCCTATTTTATATTCTGTTGTAATTAATTTTCATTGAAAGGTAACTTGACAACCTTAATACTAGTTCGTCATGGTGAAAGCGAATGGAATCGTGCTGGACGAATACAGGGTCAGGTTAATTCGCCTTTAACTGATTTGGGTATTAGTCAGGCTGGAGCAATAAGCGACTATCTTTCAGGAATTTTTCTTAATCAAGAATTGGAAATTTATTCAAGTCCATTGGAACGAGCTATTCAAACTGCTCAGATAATTGCTAAAGGAATTGATCACCTGAGTAGCGAGGTCATAATTGAAGAACGGCTAAACGATTTTAATCTTGGAGAAATATCTGGTACTTACGGATGGGATAAAGTAGCTGAAATTTTTCCAGAACAGGCCCAACTGAGGTTACAGGACCCAATGCGTTTCCATCCTTCAGGAGGGGAAAGCGGTGCAGAATTTGAAGCAAGACTTCGTTCTTTAATGGAAGATCTGAAGGGTGAAGACACAACAAAACTGTTGGTTAGTCATGGGATAGTCAATAAATTTATCAGGGGGATCTATAAAAATATTTCTGGCAAAGAAATGATAAATTTAGGTGAATCCCAGAATACAATCTATTGCCTAGAGCATGGTGATGAAACTGAAATAAAGATACCTCCTTCAAATAGAGAAAAAAATTGAAACAAACTCTGCATGTTGATCTTGGTTCAAGGAGCTATGATATTATAATTGCACCAGAACTCTTACAGAACTCAAAACCATTTTTGGATCCAATCATTGCCGGAAGAAGAGTGGCTGTTGTCAGCGATAAAATAGTATCTAACAAGTATTTGAATTTATTATCACCGACTTTGGACTCAATAACTGATGGTTGGGATTTATTTCTTATTGAAGGAGGTGAGGGATCTAAATCATTTAGTAGTCTGGAAAAATTATTAGACAGTATGCTTGTCGATGGTATCGACCGGCAGTGCGTGGTTATTGCTTTTGGAGGAGGAGTTGTGGGAGATGTTGCCGGATTTGCCGCAGGACTCATTATGCGTGGGATTGATTTAATTCAGATTCCCACTACTTTGATGTCACAGGTTGACAGTTCAGTAGGTGGTAAAAATGGAATAAACACGCGTCAAGGC
>SHAT01000048.1 GCA_004213175.1 Pseudomonadota bacterium
GAAATAATTGAAACGCCACCCTTTTCAAAAAATCCATCAAAATTCTGAGAATTAATTTGTGGCAACCCCTCGCCAATGAAAATAAACAATATTAACAACAGGGCAAAAACCATGAAGACCTGAAGCGCACCTGTTTTTCTTGCTCCAAAAAGATTAACGATACCAAAAAAGACTGCTAAAATTACTGCTAATGTCACAACCGGCACATTTGGCCAAAAAATGCGGAGATAAGCTCCCATGCCGATCAAGGCAAACGCGGTTTTTAAAACCAACGCTAGCCACGTTCCCATTCCGCCTATTGTACCGATAAACGGCCCCATGCTTCGGTCAAGGAAATAATATGCTCCCCCAGCTCGCGGCATTGCAGTGGCAAGTTCAGCCATACTGAACATTGCAGGAATAAGAGGTATAGCAGCAATCAAATAACTCAAAACAACTGCCGGACCTGCTTCATTAAAGGCAATTCCCGGCAGTAGAAAAAAACCTGCGCTCAGGGTTGTCCCGGTTGCAATGGCGTACACATTGAGTAATGTCAGTTCTTTTTTGAGCATATTTTTCCAGGAGTTTAATTTTTCTTTTTACCTTAAGAACACCCACTCTTTAAGTTATTCATTTCCACTTGCACTTATGGGATCCTCTAACAACTTCCTTTTCAATAAATTATAAAATAGCAAAAACTCTCTCAAGTTGAAGGCTAAGAGTAGTCTAACTGATATTTCACCTGTAAGATCCTTTTCGAATTCGTTCAAGTTACTGGTTGAGGAAAAATTTTATGGTCACATTTGCAGCGTGAAAATTAAACATTCAGTCGGCTACTATTAATTATCTGCATTGATCACTTCCATCTCAGCACTAACTTCAAATTCAAAAAATTTATCCTCTAGTGCAAGGTTGTAGGTCATCGACTCCAAAGCGATTGTGCGGTAATTAGCCTGATGGTCCATCAGAGCTATTGTACGTAAATTGTAGGTTTTAGAATCAACCTCTAACTGAATAAATGCTAAATTTACAGTCTCTTTAATAGGTTCTAGCTCAACGATTAACCCTTGAGGACTTTTCAGTAAAGGTTTGCTGATTTTGCGTCGTTTGAAATCATTATTTAAATCACCTAAACCCAGCAGAAAAGAAAGTGCCGTCCCGTCGGTTAGTTTATTAAGTTTTTGAATAGTCACATTTTCGAGCAATGTATCATAGAGCCACAAGGTGTCACCGTTCGTGACCAGCAACTGATCTTCCGGAGCAACGTACATCCAGCGCATTTTTCCTGGTCGTTTATAAGAAACCTCTCCCCTTGCTTTCCTGGGTGTTGTTTTGGAATTTGCACGAAAGCTGGTTTGTGTAAAATGTCCTGAAAAACTCAGGATACTCTGATATTGGGCCTGAATAAATTGGAGTATATTGGCTTCGTTTGCAAGCGTCTGGCTTAAAATTCCACTTAAAAAAAAGAAACTGAGTACAAGTAAATATTTTTTCATTTAATTACTGAGTTGATTTTTAAACTGATAGGAAACTAGTGTTTTAATCTTTTTTCTGTTTTTGCAGGAGATTTCATCAAGTCCAAAATGGTACTCCGGTTCGGGTTACTCATGAATATGCTGAAGACTCCAAAACCCCATATTAAAAGCGGTGGTAGCCACAATATATGAGGTTGATAATTCAGATTCTGGGTCATTTCTTTTGCTCCCATCCACAAAATATAATAGAAGACTACCAGAATTAGCCCCCGCAAAAACGATCCGGAACGTCCCTGCCGAGGATTAACTAGGCCTAAAGGTACCATCGCCACAGCAAAAGCCAGGCAAGCCCAGGGTGTGGTCAATCTTAAAAAAAGTTCCATTTGCGAAGATTGACTAGAATTTTCCCATAGAGAAGTGGTTGGAACTCCCCAAATATGTCCATCTTTTTTTTCAGGTACCATTTGGGGGGGACGGAAAATATTATAAAATTTTTCAAAAGAGATTGTACGGTAATTTTTCGTAGAACTCTGCAAATGGATCAAGCCATCTTCAAGGTATAATACCAAATCACGCTCGCCTTCACGGATTTTGAAACGACCATGATCCGCGATTGTTACCATCGAATCCACCGTTAGTTCCTTGTCAGTTATGAAAACACCGCTTAAATCTTCATTTTCGTCTTTTGCCTGAACATGTAAAACTTTACCTGGGAAATCATAATTAAGTACTAAAGGTTGGATCTTTTTTGCAGTCTGAGTTTTAAGCACTCTCAGTTTTTCCTCCTCAAAAGCAGAGTAACCTGCAGGCTGAATCCAGAGCGTAATGCTCAAAGCGATTACAGTTGTAACAATGCCGAACAAAAAAAATGGACGTCCAATCTCCCAGTAACTTATGCCAATTGCATTCATCGCATAAATTTCATTGTCGGTTGAAAGGCGTACCATTAGAACTACACTAGCTATCACAATAGCTAAAGGCAAAGTCACAGACAAAAACTGTGGAAGGCGGTAAAGTAGCATCAGACCAACACTAAACACGCTTACACCACGTTCAACTATTAAATATATGAGACGATACACCGTTTCCATCGAAAGGATGAAAGTGAGTATCCCGGAAGCCAGTATAAACGGGAAGATTAACTGTAAAAAAATTGAACGAGTGAGCAACATAAAGATATGTTAGAGCTGTTCCTTGATTTGCCAGGCCACGCGCATGGCGTTCAGGCCGTCCTGACCAGTGACTTTAGGTTTTTTCCCTTCACGCACCACGGAGATAAAACTTTCAATTTCTGCTAGCAAAGCGTCCCCTTTTTCCAGTTGATATGATTCCGGTCTTAAAGTATCCGGATCAGGAACTGCCTCTGGATCAACCTGTAATTTACGAGCCTGTCCTGTTCCATAATCAAGAGATAAATAGAGTCCGGACTGGAAAATCCGCATTTTGCGTTCGGCTTTATCTGAAACCCGGCTGGCCGTTAAATCCGCAATACATCCTGAAGGAAAGCGTAGCCTCGCATTTGCCAGATCTGTGGTTGATGTGATGATGTTCACTCCTGTTCCTTCAACAGATTCTGGATATTCACCAACTACCGCCATTACCAAATCAATGTCATGAATCATTAAATCTAAAATAACATCAACGTCAGTTCCGCGTTTTGGAAAAGGAGCAATACGGATATTTTCAATAAATTTTGGTTGATCAATTAACTGCTGAAATTCTGTAAAAACAGGATTGAAGCGTTCTAGGTGACCGATCTGTAGACGTACATTCATGTCCCTTGAAAGCTGTTCCAGTTCTTCTGCTTCTCCAATATTTGCCGCAAATGGTTTTTCCAGTAAAACGTGTACCCCATTTTTTAAAAAGGCTTTTGCCGTTTCATAATGAAGAACAGTCGGTACAACGATGCTTACCGCGTCTGCCTTATCCAACACCTCGTGATAATCTGTATAAAACGGAACCTCAAGTTCATCTGCGATATTTTGAGCCGATTCCGGGTCAACATCAACCACACCAATCAATTCTGAGTCAGTAATTCCAGAATATTTTTGGGCATGAAAGCGGCCAAGGTACCCTACACCAATTACAGCAGTTTTTAACATTATCTTTTATAATTTATGAGACTTTCTAAGGTATTGTACCTTAGCGGAAAAACTTTATAACTAAAATACAAAAATCAAGTCACCCAACTCGCAATTTTTCCATTTCAAGGATCTGTTGTTTGATTGCAGAAAGAGTTTTTTTTGACGCTGATACTTTATCGCGTAATTCTGTCACTACTTTTTCCGGGGCCTTATTGATGAATCCAAAGTTATTGAGTTTACTGCTACTTTTTTCGACAAAATCGGATTCTGTTTTGAGTTTTTTCTGCAGGGTCTCAATTTCTTTCCCCCAGTCCAGAGCTGGAGCTTCGATGCTGGCCATCGTATCCTGAAAATACGTGCTGAGGATTTCACTGACTGATTTAGGTGTATTTTTGCTGATATTCAATTCACTCAAGCGGGCTAACCGGATTATCAATTTGCGATGTTCACGAAAAAGTTCAGCATGTTTTGAAGAATCAAGTCTTGCTGTAATTTTTTTATCAAGACCTATATTGGCTTTCTCACGTAGGGCCCTTATTTGCGAAATGCTTTCCTTGATGATTTCAATGCGGTCGTGTGCACCCTTAAAGTGGTACGGCTGTATTTGTGGCCACTCGCTGACAGCTAGCATTTTAGGTTGATGGAACTGTCCCCAAAGAGCTTCTGTGACAAATGGTACGTATGGGTGCAACAGCTTGATCAAGGTTGAAAAACTATAAGATAGTACTTGATTATCCTCTGTAGAACGGTGTGGATTTTTGTCCATTTCAAGATACCAGTCACAAAAATCACCCCAGAAAAAACTTTTTAAATCATCTACGACATCCGACAAACGATGTGTTTCAAGATTGGCCTGAGTACTACTAATTAAAACATTCAGTCCATGTAACAGCCACTGTGCGAGTTCCGATTTCACATTTGCTGGCGCAGCAATCGAAGTATTTTCTGGAATTGTCATTAAAATGTATCTTCCGGCATTCCAAATTTTATTAGCAAAACGACGGCTGCTCTCCATTTTTTCCGGATAAAGCCGTAAGTCCTGCCCTGCCCCTGTTCCTAAAATTAGTGCAATCCTTAAAGCATCTGCGCCGTATTCCTCAATACTAACTAAAGGATCAATCACAGTTTTTGGCTCTGATTTTGACATCTTTTTGCCGTCACGAGTCCGAATAAGCCCGTGAAGATACACAGTTTTAAAAGGTATGTCCTGTAGCATATAAGTTGTCATCAAAATCATACGTGCGACCCAGAAAAACAGAATATCATAGCCTGTTTCCATAATGTTAGTCGGATGGAATTTTTGAAAATCAGGACTGCGTTCCAATATTTCTTCGAAAGTGAGAGAAAAATCATCGGCCATTTCAGGATCCACCAGTGTGCTCCATGTCCAGAGAGCGGATGAGAACCATGTGTCTAGGGTATCAGGATCCTGCTTCCACCCCTCTGAAGAGTCGAGTTCTTGAAGACTCACTTTAGTTTCATCATCACGGTAATATACTGGAATGCGGTGCCCCCACCAAATTTGACGTGAAATACACCAGTCCTGCAAATTTTCAACCCAATAAAAATATGTAGAATTGAAACGTTCCGGAACCAGATTTATCTCACCAGAACGTACAACGTCTATCATAACTTCTTTGAGACTTTGCTTTTTACCTTTCCATGCTACTGCGGATTTGTTCACATCAATAAACCACTGTTCTCGGATTTGAGGTTCAATCGCGCCGCCGCCTCTGGAATTAAAAGCTTTGCTGTGGGTATAATCTGAATCTGTTGTTAAGAGGAGACCTTTCGATTTTAGTTTTTCTACAATTTGCGGACGTGCCTCATCGATCGACATTCCTTCAAATTCGTTGGCGATTGACATCAAATTCCCATCAAAATCAATAATCGGTTCTTTCTCCAGACCATGCCTTTCTGCGATGCCGAAATCCACATGATCGTGCCAGGGTGTAATCGTCATCACTCCTGTACCAAATTCCGGATCAACTACATCATCCTTAATGATTGTGGCGGTAATTTTCCCATTGATCCATTCACACTCAAAAGTCTCACCGTGTTTGTACTGATAGTAACGCTGGTCACCTGGGTGCATAACTACGTATTTGTCACCAAATTTAGTTTCCGGACGTACTGTGCCTATATGGAATGGTCCATATTGAAAAGTGAAAAATGGTGAATTAGTATCTTTACGTTCCACCTCATCGTCTGAAACATTCGTTTTTAGTAGAGGATCCCAATTGACTATCCGCGGCCCGCGAAATATCAAACCATCTTCGTACATTCGTTTAAATGTCTCATTCACACAACGGTTTAGTTGAGGATCCATTGTGTAACGCTCACGGCTCCAGTCACAACTTGAACCGAGAGCCTTGATCTGATTCCGAATTGCTCCCTGAGAATTTTTGACATATTCTCCAATCCGTCGCAAAACCTCATCACGTCCCAATTCTGAACGTGGATCAGAAATTCCTTCCTTATCTTTGATTTGTTGTAATACCACATTTTCAGTAGCAATAGCTGCATGATCAGTCCCCGGCAGCCAAAGTGTTTCTCGTCCGAACATGCGTTGCCATCTGATAAAAATATCTTCCAGAACCAGCATTACCGCGTGACCGACATGCAGTTGACCAGTAGCGTTCGGCGGAGGCATTGAAATTGTGAAAGCAGATTTTTCTGATCTCACATCCGCGTGGAATGCTCCACTAGATTCCCACTGTTCTACAATTTTTTTTTCAAAAGCTTGGGGATCGTAGGTTTTTGCTAATGAAGTCATTATTTTTTGGCTCTGGAATTTTGGTTTAGTACAAAAATATTTCTTCACGAATCGTTCTTATCATTTTAGCCTTTCTAAAAGAACACTGCCAGAAATCATTTTGAAAACATGACTAAATAATTAAAACTGGGGGGCCTGTAAAGTATAATATTGAAATAAGAATGTTTATTTGGATGAAAGTAACCAACGATTTGGGTTATAAACCTTTCCAGCTCTCCTTGAATGGATCATTCTATTTAATAACACTAACTCAAGAACTGAATTCTTGGAGAAAAATAGAATAGTATACAAATCTGTCTTATAGTTATGATCGGGATAGGTGATTTTTTTTTGCAGGAAAAATCCTCATAGGAATCAATTTAACACTTGAGGTGTCTTAATATTAAATATTTTCAACAGCTGAAAGTAGAGTTTCAAAACCTAGGTTTGTCAAAGGAAAATATTCAGGCAATTTTTTTGGCAATACCACAGCACTTTTTATATTTTTTGCCACTTCCGCAAGGGCATGGTTCGTTACGTCCTGTCGTGGCCTGCGCACGTACAGGTTGTTGTTTTTTCTGATTTACTTTTTCATCAGTTGGTTTTTCAACTTCTCCATGGATGAATTCAACATCCTGCGGTAGCGGGGGGGGGGCAGATTCTGCCAAATGATGAGCAATCGTTAACTTATAAAATGTGCTTATTGCCTCTTGGTCAATCCTGTCCATTAAATCGGAAAACATTTCAAATGCCTGCTTTCTATATTCGTCAAGAGGTTTTTTCTGAGCATAACCAACAAGTCCTATACCCTCACGCAGATGATCCATGGAGAGCAAATGATCCTTCCAAAGATTATCGTTGACCTTTAATAAAACCTGCCTTTCCAGATCCAGAATCATTTTAATGAAAAGGTCTTTACCCTCATCCTCCGAAACTTCAGGTTCAAAATTAAATGCTGCCACTTTTCGGAAAAAATCAATCTTTTCTTTATAGAGATCTTCGATCCATTTGTAAAAAATTTCTGCATGCTCATCAGCTTTAAGTTCTTCTTCATACCATTTTTCGTTAGGTACTTTGCCAAAGACACTCTCAAAGGCCCTATTAAACCCCTTTACATCCCACTGATCTGCATACTTATCTGCACAATGTTGATTCATTATGCGGTCAACTACGCCATCGCACATTTCTAAAATGAGATTCTGTACACCTTCTCCTAGGATTTCACGGCGTCTTCCATATATAATGGAACGTTGCTTTTCCATCACATCATCGTATTCCAAAACATGTTTCCGCATGTCAAAGTGGTATCCTTCTACCTTTCTCTGTGCGTTGCCAATAGCTTTGGTGATGAAGACATGTTCAATTGGTTCGTCTTCTTCAATGTTCAGCTTGTCCATCAGGTTTGAAATACGTTCCCCACCAAAAATTCGTAGCAAATCGTCCTCCAGAGAAAGAAGAAACTGAGATGCACCAGGATCGCCCTGACGTCCTGAACGTCCACGAAACTGGTTGTCAATACGGCGGCTGTCATGCCTGCCCGTACCTAAAACGAACAATCCTCCGACTTCAAGCGTTTCCTGCGAAGGTTTAATATCTGTGCCGCGTCCCGCCATGTTTGTCGCAATCGTTACTGCACCAAATTGACCTGCGGCTGAAATAATTTCTGCTTCACGTTCGTGGTGTTTTGCGTTAAGGACTTCATGTGCAATGCCTTCTTTCTTGAGTAGTTTACTAATTGATTCAGAAACTTCAATTGAAACTGTACCGACCAAAACTGGCTGACCTTTCTGATTCAGTTCACTGATTCTATCTACCGTTGCTCGATATTTTGCATCCACAGTTTTGAAAACCACATCAGAAAGATCTTTCCGTGCAAGAGGTTTGTTGGTGGGAACTACGACAACGCCTAAATTATATATTTTCTTAAATTCATTCTTTTCGGTCTCTGCTGTTCCAGTCATTCCGGAAAGTTTGCTATAAAGTCGGAAATAATTTTGGAAAGTTATTGTAGCGAGAGTCTGGTTTTCACGCTCAACAGTTACACCTTCTTTTGCTTCTAAAGCCTGGTGCAGACCGTCACTGAAACGGCGTCCCGGCATCAATCGGCCGGTAAATTCATCAACGATAATTACCTGCCCTTCCTGTACAACATAATCAACATCTTTATTAAACATGTAGTGTGCTTTTAAAGCCTGATTTACATGATGTAAAATTTCCATGTTGTCATAGTCAAACAGGCTCGTATCCTTAACCAGCATATCCTGAAGACGCTCCTCGATTTTTACTGATCCCTGATCGGTTAAGTTTATGCTTCGTGCTCTTTCATCAAGTGCAAAATCTCCGTCGCGTACAATATCATGATCTTCCAATTCTTCGAGGTTATCCGAGATATTATGCATTTGATCCTGTGGAAGTTTCCCTACTTCCTCCTTGCGGATTTCTCTACTGAGACCGTAAACAAATTTATTTATCTGATGATATTTATCAATATTATCTTCAGTAGGTCCACTTATTATCAAGGGTGTACGTGCCTCGTCAATAAGGATACTGTCCACTTCATCGACCACAGCAAAGTTAAAATCACGCTGAACATAGTCCTCAAGGGAATACTTCATGTTGTCACGCAAATAATCAAAACCAAATTCATTGTTTGTTCCATATGTAATATCCGCAGCATAAGCATTGCGGCGTTCCTCATCATAAATTCCGTGCTGAATTAAACCAACCTTTAAACCAAGAAATTTAAAGATCTGGCCCATCCACTGACTATCTCGTTTCGCTAAATAATCATTCGGCGTAATAATATGTACACCTTTTCCGTCAAGTGCATTAAGATAAACTGGGCAGGTTGAGGACAAGGTTTTTCCTTCACCGGTAGCCATTTCCGCGATGTTTCCGTGATGTAATGCAAGGCCTCCTAATAACTGCACGTCGTAATGACGCTCCCCTATTACACGCCGTGAAGCTTCCCTCACGAGAGCAAAAGCTTCTGGTATCAAGTCATCTAGTCCTTTATCGGCTTTCAGCTTTGCTTGGAAATCAGCTGTTTTTAGAGGAAAATCTCCGTCATCCAATGCTTTTGTTTCAGCTTCAAGTGCATTTATCTTAGATACTACTTTCTGGTATGACTTTAGTGTTTTTAAGTTTTCGTTACCTAAAATATTTTTAACTTTTTCCCACATAATTCCCTTTTACGGATTCCTGTATGGTGAAGATGGCTGGTTGAAGGGGAGACCATGATGTGATTGAGAGCAATTATTTTTGTTATAATTGCTCTACCTATTGACTAAATCAGCCCAACTAAAATCCAGTAGTGTAATTGTAGCAAAACCGGCTTTCTCGGTCAAGAACAACAAAGTATGTACTAGGGCTAAAATGCTGAGCAATAACTTGCAATTCCGGGGGGTTAGCTTATCTTTAAGATAGCTTAATAATTTTTTATTACGATTAATTTATGCGCGTTTTATTACTGTTTTTGCTCATGCTCCCTATGCTGCTTGGCGGATGTTATCCTGAATCACTTGATTACAGTCCAGGTTGGGGAACACGCATAATTGTTGGTACAGTGAAGGAAGTAAACTCTCAACAACTTGAATCTCGTTCATTTATCATTGTGCTTGAATACTATTCAAACTTTGTCCTATTTGAAGATGAAACACTACTTTATGCTCCAAAAGCACGGGTGGTTTTTCCGGGAAAGAATGGTAAATTTCGTATTAGTTTTGATCTTAAAGCAACTGCCATAGATCTTACTTTTGTAGCATCAGGCTACAGTATGCAACGATTCCGTTTTAAAAGACAACTTGGAATTGGCGAATTGCGTTATGACGCAACGTTGTCCCGCAGTGATGTTTGGCAGAATGAATTCATTCTGCAAACAGCACCATTTTTGGAAAAATTCATCCTTGAACAACGTTACAGAATGCCGGATTCTCAACAGTTGTTTATTGGCAACTGGATGGCAGAAGAGCGCAGGAGATTTGTAGTGGAAAAATAAAATTTAAAACTGATCAAGCAAAAAAAGTTCGGATCCTATTATTATCATGAAATGCGTAGAAGACTTCATCCAAGGCCTCTGTTTTCCCAACTTCAACATGACCCTCAGAATCCAGACTAATCAATCCATACAAGTAGCTGAATTTATTACTCTCACTCATGGTTAAAGTTACTGCTTCATGTAGAGGCATACCATCTTCAACGCGTGTTACGATTTTCGCTGCAGCGGCCTGCTGAGTGATTTGCTCTCCAATACCTGTACAGGAAACACCAGCTTTTGTGGAAGCATAGGTTCCAGCTACAGTGGGGCAGTCACTGACTCTTCCTGGAATCTCATAGCCAATTCCTCCGGTCGATGTACCGGCAAAAATATGTCCTTCATTGTCAAGTGCCACTGTTCCGACTGTTCCGTGTTTCCCAGAACAACGTTTTTTGTAATCTTCTAAGCGTTCTTGAGTGACAGGATTATAATCATCCATTCCATTTTTGCGGCAGAATTCTGTGGCTTGTGCACCACTCAGAACCGTATTTTCTTCTTTAGACAGCAAGGCTGCAGCCTCAATAGGATTTCTGATATTTTGTACATTAATGACACCCGAAAATCTATTATTAGTCCCGTCCATCAAGGCGGAACTCATCCGCACCTGTCCATCAGCCTGTAGCTTGGATCCGGTTCCTGCGTTAAAAATCGGATCATCTTCCAACATTCTAATTGCATGACATACAGTTTCTTCAGCCGTACCTTTTTGTAGAATATCAAATGACTCCTCCCAGATTTTACAAAGGGAATCGTGCATTGCCTGAGCGTGTTCTATTTTGCCTTCAAGACTTCCGGCTCCGCCGTGTATAATTAACTGCTCCAAGTTTTTTTATGTGTTGCGTCCAACCATTACAAAAGCAGACCAGTAAAAAGGCGCACTCCATTGTACATCGTCTAGCATTTCCAGACGTGCTTCACGCATTGCCTGACGCGCGGACATTCCAGTAAGAAATTTATCGTAAAATTTGGTCATCAAAAGTTGTGTCCCCGCGTCACTGACTTCCCAGAATGAATTGATAACATTCTTCACACCTGCTTCCTGAAAGGAGCGGCGTAGTCCGTAAACTCCTTCCCCTTCGTGTATTTCACCGAGACCGGTTTCGCAGGCAGAAAGAACAACCAATTGCGTCCCGGCTAATTCCAGACTTAATACTTCCATCGCTGTTAGAACTCCGTCATTATCTGTGTCAATTTCACCCAGCATTGGAGCGTTTGCGTTCAAACCAGCGAAGGCAAGTCCTGCACGCAACAATGGATTGTCAGCGGGGGGAGGGACGCTACTCGAACCGCGGCTGAGACCCTGGAGACGTTTTTTCAGCTTTTCGTCTTCCTTGAGGAAAAAACCATGAGTTGCAATATGAAGAACTTCTGGTGCACCAGACATATTACGGAGTAAATTCTCTTCAGCAACACGTTGAGAATAAATTGTGCTAGCACGACCATCATCCGAATTTGGATCTTTTGTATCAGCAACGGTTTTGATAACTTCACCTTCTTTTTCTGCACCCGGTAAAGGATCAAAATTAAGTCCGCGTAATCCCGATCCCATTCGAGCACCCTGTGCAACACTGGCGGAACGTTTGTTGGTTACTTTCCTTGCAGCGGGTGTTTTGAGAATTTTATCTGAATCATAGTCAGGTCCTGCAATTATAAGTAATTCTCCTTTGGCTGCTAGTAAAGGTTCCAAAGCTAAATCACGTGCAGAACTTACAATACGTAAATCAAAATTTTCCAGCAAGTAACTATCATCATCATCGGTCAAAACATCAAAAGGCAGGACATTCAGCAAACCATCCGGGGAAATAAAAATTGTGGCTGTTTCACCTAATCCTTCTGTGAGCGGTTGCCATAATTCCTCCCAAAGCTCTACTGCAACGCTTTTGACGTCTTCATCTTCTGCACCTTCATCCTGAACAATCTCACGCAGTTCCATGACCATGCTGCTGATTATTTCTAAATCTTCATATTCAAAAAAACTAAATTCTCCCTGATTAATAATAACTGCCAACATACGATATGTATCGTCCTCTCCACGGAAACTTACAAAATCTACTAACGCATTTTCACCCAAACCTTCTACTACTTCATCTACTGTTACCTGCTTGGTGGATTGGCGAAAACGCTGGCTTTGTTCACCCAGTTTGAGTTGGAGCATGTTGACCTTTTCCTCCAAATCAAAAACTATTTTCGGGAACTGTGCTCTGTTTTCATCAGTAGGCCCTGCCAGTGTGAGTCCCGCCAGTTTTTTCCTAGTCTGAGTCAATTCTTTGGTTATTGACTGTAGCTCAGGTGCGCCTGACATCATGACTACCTGTTGAGTTTCACTGGTAATTTTGAGCAACAACCCCTTTCGCCTCAAGCTGACTTCAAAAAGATCCCTTGCGGTGCGCTCATCATTCATACTCAAGAGCATACGGATAAGGGCATGCTGTTCAGGTCTGTGGAGACTTATATAAGACTGCCGGGTATTGTCTCCTGCAACCCAGAGTACTCTATTCAAAAAGGCGTTACGCCGTTTAAATCCTGTTTTAAAGACATCATAAGCATCTTCAGATTTGCCCATTGTTTTGAGCAAATCTGCTAGGTTATTTAGTGTTTCAAAAGTATAAGGATGATTCTCCCCAAGAACTTCTTCTTCAAGTTTAAGAGTTTCGCGGAATATTTTAAGTGCTTCATCTTTTTTACCCTGTACCACGTATAGTTCACCGATGTCATTCATACTTCGCAGGGTGTCCGCATGACTTTTGCCAAAAACTCTTGTTCTTCCTGCCAAGGCAGCAGAGATATTCTTTTCTGCTTCAACTAAATTTCCAAGTGACTTTTGTACACGTCCCAGATTGTTTAGAGCTTTCAGAGTATTCTGATGATCAACTCCCAATTGGTCACTCCATAACCGATGGACTTTTGTAAAAATTGGTCTTGCCTCTTCAAAACGATTGTCACGCAGGAAAAGGTAGGCTAAGTTGTTTTGATTGGATAGTGTGTTGGTGTGAGTTTCTCCAAAAATCTCTGTATTTAATTGAATTACGTTTTTATAATTCAATTCCGAACGTTCAAAATCTCCCTGCGATTCATAAAGGAAAGCCAGGTTGTTGAGCAAAGCAAGTGTGGTTGGATGACGTTCCCCCTGAATTTTTCCTGAGATGGCAAATGCTTTTTTGAAAAGTGGTTCTGCTTCATCATAAAGACCTTGATTTTCAAGTAATAGGGCCAGATTATTCATTACAGAAACTGACTGTGGCGATTCTTCGCCTAGCGCTTTAGTCATCAAGCTTAGGGATTTGCGGAAAAGTTTTTCCGCTTTTTGGTAATCACCGAGGCGTCGGCGGACACTTGCCAGGTTATTTAGGTCACCAGCAGTATTTGGATGCTCTTCTCCAAGTATAGAAAGATCAATTTCGTAAACCTGCTGATGATAAAGCAAGGCTTTTTTAAGCTTGCCTGTATCTTCATAAAGTTGAGCCAAATGACTTTTAATCTGCACAACAAGCGGATCTTCTTCACCATACTCTGAAACTGCTCCTTGCAGACTTTGTAAAAACAAGGTTTCCGCCTGTGAATATTTAGCCTGAAGACGGTAAATTTCTGCAAGATTATCTTTGCTTTCTAAATATAATAAATTTGTTTCTTCCAGAACTCCACTCATCAAAGGCAGTACTGTTTCAAATAATTCCTGCGCTTCTTTTAATTTACCCTGAGAAAGATACAACTGTGCTAATTTCACCGTGGTGTCTATTGTATCGGCATCTTTTTCACCTAAAAATTTTTTATATGCTTTTAGAGCCTGACTGAGCATATCCTTTGCTTCCGTGATACGTCCCAACTCCTGTAAATTCAAACCAACGGATTTCATTCTGAAAGCACGTTGCGGATCGCCTTCCTTAGAAAGACGCAGTGCCTCCTGGAACACCGGCTCCGCCATTTCAGGGTCAATCGAATTTAGAAATTTACCGTAATTGTCGAGTACTGAAAGTGTCTCTGGCGCTGCTTCTCCAAAGGAGGTAACGCAGGTTTCAAGTGACAGCTGGTAAATCTGGTTCGCCTCTTCCAGCTGGTCCAGTTCGGTATGAATTTGCGCGAGTAGCATTAAACTTGAAATAGATTTCAATGAACCTGAACCAAAAGCCTTTTCGGCGAGACTCACTGCCTCTTGGGCAGAATTTAAAGCGCTAGCCAGGTTGCCTTCCTGATAAAGCTGTTCAATTTCCGATTGCCTCAAGTTCCACAACTTTTCCGCATTTTCAGCTTCTGTTTGAGCAAAGACTGTTTCAGTAACACTCAGTGTTAACAAAAAAATTAGGAAAACCCATTTGATTAATGGCTTTAATAAAAAATTTCTATTTCGCATATGGACCTTTTTAGTAATTAATAATGGTCAATTATACATCATTTTTCGACATTTCTGCCGATTATCAAAAAAACTTGTTTGAAAGAATGTTAGTGCATCTTAAACTTACTTAATTCTCACAGTATAGCTGTCACAGTTCATATTTTAAATTAGAAAAACATGATTAAAATCGGACACTGATCTCTTTCTTAAATTTTAGTTTCAAAATGCGCCTCTAAACTTTCTAAACTTTGTGTAGACGTCTCCCACTGTCTTATATTTTTTGAGAGTTGATCATTCAATTCGCTCTTTTCAATTTGTAGTTTCTGGACTTCATTCGAAGAAGTTTGTTGAAAAAAGTCTTCAATACTAAATTTTTCATCAATCGCAGAAATTTTTTGTTCAGTCTCCTCAACCAAACTTTCGTAACGTGTTGCCTGTTTTTTCAATTTAGAAATCTCACGCTGCATTTTTTTACGTTTATCGTAGCTCAATTCAGAAGGTGCTGGTTCTGGTGATGTTGTTTCTGATATTGTGGTCGAAAGAGGCTGGTCACGATTCAGATGATCATCGCCAAATTTTTCCAGATATTCGTCATAACTTCCAGGAAAATCTCTAACACCATCAGGACTTAACTCGAGGATATGTGTTGCCACTTTGGATACAAAATGCCGATAGTGGCTCACCACCAGCACAGTACCTTCAAATGCTTTCAATGCATCTCCCAGTGCTGCGACGCCTTCAAGATCCATGTGATTTGTTGGTTCATCGAGAACTAGGATATTCCTTTTTTCCAACATTATACGTGCAAAAAGCAAACGTGCGGATTCACCTCCACTCAAGGCGGAAACCTGTTTAAGTGCTTCATCTCCTGAAAACAAAACACGTCCGAGTAACCCGCGTATTGCACCGATTGGTTCTTGAGGCGCGGTTGCATAAAGCCAGTCATAAGCACTGATTTTCCCGCTTAGCTGCTCGTGATGATCCTGCGCAAAATAAGAAGTATGTGCCTCATAACCCCACTCAAAAGTACCTTCCTCTGCAGCCAACTGATCCAGAATTATTTTCAGCAATGTAGATTTGCCAATGCCGTTTGGACCAATGATAGCAACTTTTTCCCCACGCTGAATTTCAAAAGAAATATTTTTCAGAACTTCTGTATCTTCAAATCGTTTGCTCAAATTTTTTACCGTAAGCACAGTCCTTCCTGAGGGGCGTGACTGTACGAAGCTTAAATCCGGAGAAATTCGCGAGGAACGCTTTACCTCAGGCACATCCATTTTGTCGAGTTGTTTTACACGTGACTGAGCTTGTCTGGCTTTGGTTGCTTTTGCACGGAAACGATCTACAAAAGACTGCAGCTCCGCCGTTTTACGTTCATAACTTTTTATTTCTTTAAGTTTTTGTGTTTCAGCCAGCACCTTTGCTTCAAGAAATTGTTCGTAGTTTCCTGTGTAAAGCCGTAATTCCTCATAGTCTATGTCAACGATATAACCTGCTACAGCATTTAAAAATTTACGGTCATGTGAAATAAAAATTAGTGTGCCTTCAAACTGTGAACACAAAAATTTTTCTAACCAGAGGATTGAAACAATATCCAGGTGGTTTGTCGGTTCATCAAGAAGCAGAATATCGGGTTGTTGAAAAAGCAGCTGTGCTAACAACACACGCAATTTAAATCCTCCGGAAAGCGCACTCATCGGCCCGGTGTGATAACGCTCTTCTATACCGAGGCCTGACAACAATTCAGCTGCAAAAGGTTCTGCTACATAACCATCTTCTTCTGCAATTATTTCTTCCAACTGCCCAAGCCTGTGTCCGGTTTTGTTGTCAAAATTTTCTTTCTCTAGCAATTTCTCTTTCTCAAAAATCGCATCGGACAAGACCGGACGTCCCAGCAGGACGACATCTATTACGCGATTGTTTTCAAACTGGAAATGGTCCTGCTGTAGCACACCAACTTTCAACTCACGGGGAACTGAAATAGTTCCGGAATAAGGTTTTTCTTCACCGGTTATCAAACGCAGTAGAGTGGATTTCCCGGAACCGTTTGCCCCTACAAGACCATAACTTTTTCCGGGATCAAAAGTGATCGAAGATTTCTCAAAAAGAGTCTTTTTGCCATACTGCATGGCTAAGTCAGCAATGCTGATCATTTCAATTTTAAATGCTAAAATTATTTTTTACTGCACAAAACCCTTACCTCTCTTTGCTTTATGAGGTGAAAACGAATTAATCCAACAGTTTTTAATCATGTTTTAAAGGTTGATTCTAAATTAGCTATATTAGATAAAAACCTGATAAATTTCAATGCAATTCTAAGATACTGATGTGCAGAGTCCATTGAATGAAGGCCTGGGTTGAGTTCTAATTATTTTATTGCTCCGGTTGCCGAGAATGGGTTATTAAGTTATTGTGAGTTGTGACTTAATTTATAATCAATAAACTCTCAACGCCTAATGCATCGTAGTGTAATAATCCAAGAGTACAGCGGAAATATTGATCAGCGACTTCCTGATCAGGAAGCTTTACTAATTCAACTCTGTGAGCATCTTTTTCGTTCCGGATTTGTTTTTCATGATTCGACTGAAACTGAGATTGAAGCCGGTGGCTCGGTGATATGTGACTTTTTTGATCAGGAAGCAGACTTGATTCGTGAAATTGTCTCCAGGGAACGCTTCAATGGTTTTAATGATTATCTGAACAATTTCGGCTGGTCTAAAGGGAAACTGCAAAAAAAGATCTGTCTGCGAATTCTGAAAGCATTTGATCGTTTAGCAAAAGGCAATCATCATCTTTTCAATATTCGTTATAATATCGCACAAGGTTTGCGTCAGACTCAAAACCATGCGCTTTATGATCTGCTCTTGTATATCGAAACTTATTACAGTCTGATTTTAGCGAGGCAGGAGACAAAACCCGAAGGTACGTCGGAGGAGGATGATTTTTCAACAAAGAACTATAAACTGGGAGACTTGATGCAGTTAAGGAGTCAGCTACAGGAACGTCTAGAAGGACGTGAACTGGTTAAGGGATTCCTGAAGCATATCGCGAAGGAAAGAGGCGTATCTCCAGAATCTCTTGTGCCGCAAGAAAAAAAACAAGATCGTAAATATCCCAC
>SHAT01000049.1 GCA_004213175.1 Pseudomonadota bacterium
TTCGTATTGACCATCACTGAGGTTTACCCGACCAATAATTGAGTCTGTTGTGCAAAGAAGAGTGTTCAGTTTCTCATCTGGAGATGAAAAATCGACCATCGTCAAATCAAAAGAATCTGGTGACTTTGCTTTCAGGTCATTGAATAAAATATCGTATTCACTGTTTACTAGTACATTAAACATTAGAAATTCTCAAAAAAAAGTATAACCGAAGGCGATTCCGTACTCGGTAGAATGCAAAGCTACGTCATTTCTCTTACCATTTCTACTAACTGTAAGACCATCAAAACTCAAATCCCGGCGCTGATAAAACAATGAGATTTCAAGGTCACGGTACTCAACACCGGAACTAAAATAGTATCCCATGCCACTGATACCAGTGGCATCCATAGTCGCCTGATTCCCCTGTACTTCACCTTCTCCACTTATAGGAACCCGAACAGAGGATTCAAAAACTAGGGAGATAGTTCTCGTCAGCTCAAATCCTGAGTAACCTGCACCTAGTTCCAGCAAGTGTGCCCGAAAGACCCCTGAATAACCCTCGGAAGAAGTTGAAGGATCTTCTATACGTGCGTTAAAATATGAATAACCCAGATCCAGTACAGTGTGCTGAGAGAGCGGCATCAAAAAAGCCACCACAAATTCAGATGATTTGATTGTTGAGTCTTCAAAACCGTCAGCCACACTTTTGGAACTGAAAGGAAAGAGAAAGCGGATTTTAGCCTTGACTGCCCAGACTTGAGTTGTAAAAAAGAGCAGGCCAATCGTGAGCAGTAATTTTTTTATTTTTTTGTCCATCAAGCTTGTATTGTTATTTCTTTTATAGATAATTAATCTTCAATTTTTACACATAGACTGTCCCGTCTTGTGTATTTTTGACTGTTTAATATTATAAATATAGCCGGAATTAAAAATTAATCTGAGCAACAAAACTATATGAATAATTTGCCCGAAAATAATCACCGTCCTTGGGGTTATTACACGATACTTGCTGATGAAGTGGACCATAAAGTTAAGCGCATAGTTGTTTATCCTGGTCAACGTCTCAGTCTGCAAAAACATCAGCAAAGGGCGGAACATTGGTTTGTCCTTTCCGGAGAAGGGATGGTAACACTTGACGGGGAACAACTCAACAAAAAAGATGGGGATTCTGTTGAAATTCCACGCGGTTCAGTCCATCGTATTGAAAATCTGGGCACAGCAAATTTGAGCTTCATTGAGGTACAAACCGGAGATTATTTTGGCGAAGATGACATTGAACGGATGGATGATGACTATGGCAGAAAATAATATTTTGAAAGTATAATCGACAACCTCTTCGAATTTAAAGATTAGATTGATGCTATTTTTTTTGCAAACAAATCTACCTTAAAAAGAGCAACTTAGTCGAGACAGGTTATATGCGGAACTTCACGGTATTTTTCCGCAAAATCTAGTCCGTAACCAACCACAAAACGATCCTCAATTTCAAAGCCTATGTATTTGACCTTTACCGGAAGTTTGTCCGGAATGATTTTACTTAACAAAGCACAGATTTCAATTGACAATGGTTTCTGAACCTGCAAATCTTCTAGAATAGATCTAAGCGTTAACCCCGAATCAAAAATATCTTCTACCACAAGAACATGTTTCCCGCTTAAATCCAGATTGTGCATCAGCGTCACTTCACCCGAACTGACCTTTTGTTCTTTGTAACTAGAAGCCTGCAAAAAACAGATTTGGCAGGGAATATTGAGTTGACGCACAAGATCCGCCAAAAAAATAAAAGCTCCATTGAGCACACCTACCAGATGTAGTTCACTCCCCTGATAATCAGTTGATATTTGACGTCCTAATTCCTCAACACGTTGACTAATTTCCTCTCTGGAAATCAAAATCTCTTGTGAATAAATATTTATTTTACCGTCATTGGAAGACACGCTAAGCATATCTATTTAGTCGTTTGTTGTAGATTAATGTAGTCTGCTATAATTGCCATACTTTCACGGATGTAAGCATCTGCCTGAAATTCTTTTTTTTCTTCAATGTTTCTAACTTCCTCAGTTGTTTCATTTTTAATTGCATTTGAAAGATCTAGTTCACGCTCTGCTTTTTGTCGTGAATCATCCTCCTGCATTTTAAGAATTGAAGTATATTTCATTGGTTTTATGCTCGTCATAAATTCATGTACGTCTTTGTCAACATTCTGGAAATATTTAGAATCCTTCATTCTTTTTTTAGAGAGTTGTTTCAGTGCAGGAAGTACGCTTTTAAAACTTCCCTTCGGACGGTACGAAACTTGATCAATCGAGCGCCAAGGCAGAGCGTTGTCCAAAGTTGACTCGCCGATTTCACGAACATTATTGAGTGAGGGTAAAATAATACTGGTTTCCACTCCACGGCTCTGGGTAGACCATCCGGAAACGCGGTAGAACTGAGCGATAGTAACTTTTAACGCTCCGTAACCTTCAGGAAGTTGAAAGATATTCTGCACCGTTCCTTTACCAAAAGTAGTTGTATCACCAACCAGTAAAGCACGCTGATAATCATGCATTGCACCCGCAAGAATTTCAGACGCGGATGCACTGTAACGGTTAAGCATTATCACCAGCGGCCCTTTATAAGCAACGCGTTCACGACTACGGTGAACCGTAACTCTCCGTCCTCCGGACTGCCGTACAATCACTATCGGATTGAGTCCTATGAAAAGTCCTGCCATGTTGATTGCCTCGTCAAGTCCCCCTCCTCCATTGTTCCGTAAGTCAAGGATCACACCATCAACATTTTCAACAACGAACTTTTTTAGATGAGATTTTACGTCCCTAGAAGAGCTTTTGAAATTTTTTGGATTTTTCCGTCGATCATTAAAATCCACATAAAAAGACGGTAATTTTATAACTCCGATTCTAAGAGGTTCTTGCTTGTTTTTATTTTCAGTGGCAGCAGGCTGTTCAAAAATACTTGACTGTGCCTCGCCGTCTTTAAGTAGTATTTTGTCACGCACAATGAATATTTTTAGCGTGTCAAAACCTTTTTTCGTTTTGCGCAAAATTTGAAGCCCGACTTTGGTTCCGCGTTTTCCACGAATTAACTTCACTACGTTATTAAGCCGCATATCAATTACGCTTTCAAAAGCATTTTCACCTTGAGCAACAGCGATTATTCGATCATCTGTTTTAAGTTTCCCTTGCCGTGCAGCGGCACCACCCGGAACTATTGAGTTTATAACCGTATAACCATCATCCCAGCGTAAAACTGCACCAATACCTTCAAGAGAAAGCTTGATTGAAATGTCGAAATTCTTTAGCTCCTGTGCTGCCAGATATGAAGAATGAGGGTCATAAGCCGCCGCCATTGAATTGAGAAACATCGAAACGACATCATCATTTTCGTATTGCGAAAAATCTTTCCACAATCCTCGCACACGTTTCATCAAACGTTCTTTACCATCTTTGAGACTGGTATCCCCGAGTTTGAGTGTCAATAAATCAAACTTAATTTTGGTACGCCATAGTTTACGGGCATCCTCAGTGCTATGTGGATAAGGCTGATCCTTTCGTTCCAAAATCCAGTTATCATCAACACTGAAATCAAAATCCTCACCCATAAATTCTTCCATCATTGCTAGTCGTTCAGACAAACGTATCTTAAACCGCTCAAAAATATCTAAAGCCAAATTCACGTCCCCGCGTTGTAACATATCATCGACACGTAATTCATATTTCCGGAATTTATCCACATCATCTTCCAGAAAATAAAAGTGTGCGGGATCCAGACGGTTTAGGTAAAGATTGAAAATCTTTGACGACATCTCATTGTCCAGTGGTTTTTGAGAATAATGCATAGAGACAAACTGCTCCACTATCCCCCTGACAACTGGGCCATTGAGTTTGGACTGTTCTTCTTGAGCTACTAAAAAGGTCGGGAAAATGAGAAAAAGGAGAGCCAGTTTGAGCGAAAGGTATTTAATAACCTTCATGAAAATATTGCTTTCTGTTAAGTGTGTAATGATTTTTCATACTACTTTTATTTCACGAAATCAAATAAATATCAAACAATTTGCTGAATTAATTCCAAATATTACAAAATCATGAGAAGTTACAATTATTGCTTTGATGGGGATGCACTTATCTCACTCAAAAGTTATATCTCCTCAAAAAAAGAATGACAGTGTTTGGGGAAAGATAAATCTGCATTATCATTCATTTATATAAGTAATTAACCAATATAAAAAATGCTAAACAAATAAATTACATAGGACAATTAAACTTTTACTTTTATCACCATAAATCATTTGTAAGAATCAAAAAATTAATTTTTAATAAATTCAAACAATATGTTTCAATAAATAATTATATTTATCCCTATATAAATTTTTGTTTAGTAAAATTTGATTGCACCCTCATCCAACCACTTCCAAAGCACTATACATGCAGTACTCCGAAATGGCTCCCATTTGGATGTTATTTCAATGATTCTATCGACCTTTAATTCTTGACCTTCGTTATACAAAAGTTCTATTGATTTTTTTATTGAACTATCACCCCATACTAATACATCATGATGTTGCAGATAAAATAAAGCAAATATACTCGCACTCCAAATACCTATTCCTTTGATCTTTTGTAATCCTTCAATAATTTCTTTTGATTCAAGACCTTTTAATTCATATAGGAAATCCGGGTTTACTAAAAAAAGATCTGATAGGTTTAAGATATACTTTGTTTTAGCATTTGAAAAACCACATTTTAGAATCTCTTTAGGATTACAATCCTTTATCAATTGTGGTGTAATTTCATTCTTACCTAATAATTCTTTTAGTCGATTGAAGATTGTGGATGCTGCATTACTGGATAGTTGCTGGCCAGAAATGATCCTAACTAAAGCTTCAAAATTTGGTTTTCTTTTCAAAGGTTCTTTAGGTTTTATTCCTTTTATAATTTTTTCAAGAATTTTGTCATTCTTACTCAGATGTCTTAATGCTTCTATGAAATTGAGGTCATTTAAAACCATAAGAATTGTTCTTCATCTTATTTCAACATTATTAAATCAATTTTAAATATATTTCTAAAAAACTATCCTAACCCACCCGGTAAACCCCTGGTAACCAGACATGCCAATGAATTTAGGTCCTCCCCACTATGTCCGAGATCCCTTCCTAATTTTTCCCCCAAAAATATTCTGGATGTACTTTTTGACCATCTATTATCCATTCCCCTGTTTAATATAAAGATAAACAAATATTAGAGGAATTATCATAATTACAATTATCCATTCCCAAAAATTTATTTCTTTGAAATTTCTTTTAAAAAAAAACCTGTTTGTTAGATAATAGATCCCCTCAAGAATAAATATAATTAATAGAACAAGTCTCCAATTCATAAATAAAGTTTGGTACAGAGTTGTATTTTAGATAGTGAGTATAGCATACCTAAAACCGTTAGATTCCTTTTGGTTCGAAAGAAGAAAGATAGAGATGGTGGCAAGTAACTTTTTTATAATTTAGTGATTTATTAAAGAAGGAGTTTATTGTCTTTCTCCATTCAATAACTTATAGAGTATTTTCCCACTTCCATCGTAAATTATTCCAGTCAACGTTTTACCTTCTTTCCATTCCCCTTGATACTTATTTCCATCAGATAAAATTTTGGTCCCTAGACCATTTATTTCCCCATTCTTGAATTCACCAACATATTTCCCTCCATCAGACCAAGTGTATGTGCCCTTTCCTTCCTTTTTGCCATCTTTATATCCTCCAATATACTTATCCCCGTCTAATGAAGTAAATGTTCCTTCGCCATGAAATTTCCCGTTCCTGTATTCACCAACATACTTTCTGCCATCAGACCAAGTGTATGTACCCTTTCCTTCCTTTTTGCCATCTTTATATCCTCCAATATACTTATCCCCTTCCCAGTTCCCTTTACCAAATATATATATCCCTTGACCATGGTAATTCCCTTCATGCCATTTCCCTTCATAGCTCTTCCCACTAAGTGAAGTGATAATTCCTTGGCCATGAAATTTGCCACTCTTCCATTCTCCTACATATTTTCTTCCATCATGGAAAATTTGTGTCCCTTGACCATGAAATTTGCCACTCTTCCATTCTCCTTCATACTTTTCTACTTCCAATTCCCCTTTACCATAAGTTAGTGTGCCCAGACCATTTTTTAATCCATCTTTGAACTCTCCTAAATATTGGTCTCCATTAGAATATGTGAGTATTCCTTGACCATTTTTTTTCCCTCCTTTGAATTCCCCCACATATTTGTCTCCTTCCCATTTCCCTTTACCATAAGTTAGTGTACCCAGACCATTTTTTAATCCATTCTTGTATTCACCCACATACTTCCTCCCCTCAGGTTGAATGTATATCCCTTGGCCATGTTTTTCCCCTTTTTTGAATTCTCCTTCATACTTATCGCCATTAGACCAAGTAAAAACACCTCGATTGTGATATCTCCAATCCTTGAACCAACCTTCATATTTGTTCCCACTAGTTAATGTGAGCGTCCCTTGACCGTTCTGATCCCCATTCTTCCATTCCCCTTCATACTTGTTACCATCTGGCCAAGTGAATGTCCCTCGACCATGTGCTAACCCATTTTCAATTTCTCCTTCATATTTTGCATCCTTATCCTCATCACCATCTTCATACCATCTAAATTCACCTTTCACCAAACGAAGAAACAAAACCTTTTTTTGTCCCTTCTTCTCTGCCAAAATTGTTTTTCCCTTTTTCCCTCTAGCCAACTTCTCAATCAATTTTTTCAACTTCTCATTCAGTTCAATCGTTTTACATCTCTCACATATGTTCGTTTCTATTTTACTGTAACTTTCTCCCATCCTTCTCAAACTCAACAGGATCTCCCCATCTTTTTCAAAGATTCTCAGTCGGAAAACATCACAACCAACTAGACACTCACCACTTTTATTTTGAGGAGGAGTTGAGATATCAAAGGACTTTGATAACTCTTCATCCAGAGTTTTCAAAAGAAATTGAATTTGTATGTTGGAGAGATTCCCCATTAAAATAGGGGGAAGGACAATGCCAAGAGGTTTGGATGACTGACCAAACAAAGGAAAAGAAAGAAGAAGGATTAAGATAATGATGAGTATATGCTTCACTTGATTCCAAATTGGGATATTAGATGGACCCAAAAGTACCATTTTTTATTTAATTAGACAAGCATTTAGGAAGGCTTCAGGGGTTTACTTACAGAAGATGATTCGACTGGCCTTTGGAATATCAGAAGAGCTTGATGAACAATTTTTTCCCAAAATTCTGTTGATATTAAACACTCCAACCAAGTGCCAAATATCTCTATTCAGAAATAATTTGCTGCGTATTCCAGCAAATGGCTTTTTTACTTGTATTACTCTATAGGACTAACATCCATTTCTTAAAATTAGAATCCCCACCTTTTTCGAAAAACGTTTAGAGATTCTCTCTGATTAATCCTAATTTTATCAGCGGTCCCTTTTCAATTCTTTGCTGATAAGAGAACTTCTCTTTACTTTGGAATTTTTTTATCATTTACATCATTTACTTCAGTCAAAAAACTGCGTCCTAAAAAGAATGATAGAAGAAATTTTTTAATTTTTGGCAGGTTTATGTTTATGGGGTTGTTTTATTTTTTTATAATTATTATTTTTCCGTTCTCAACTTTTATAGTGTTTTTTCCGTTGATGTCATATTCTGTCCCGTTCCAAAATGTTCCTAAATAGAATTCCCCAACAAACCTCCTTCCATCAGACCAAGTGTAAATCCCTTGACCATTGAATTTGCCATTTTTAAACTCCCCTACATATTTTTGACCTTCCCATTCCCCTTTTCCATAAGTGTATGTCCCTTGTCCATTGTATTTGCCATCCTTGAATTTTCCAGTATATTTTCCTCCGCTAGGCCAGGTAAAAGTACCCTGTCCATCATATTTACCATCCTTGAATTCCCCAAAATACTTGTCTCCATTGGATAAGGTTAATTCTTTTTTAATTATTTTCCCGCCTTCATAAAAATCTCGTGCTTTTTTTCCATCCGATCTTTTTTCCCTACCAAAACCATTCCAAAAAATTCCATTCTTCCAAACTCCTTTAATTATTTTCATGTCTGGAGACGTTTCTATCCCTTGTCCATTTCGAAAATCGTTCTTAAACATCCCGATATACTTGCTTCCATCTGATGATGTGAATGTTCCTTGACCATCCATTAGTCCATTCTTATATTCACCTATATACTTGCTTCCATCTGATGATGTGAATGTTCCTTGACCATCCATTTGTCCATTCTTATATTCACCTATATACTTGCTTCCATCTGATGATGTGAATGTTCCTTGACCATGAAATTTACCATTCTTGTATTCGCCTACATATTTGCTTCCATCCAATGAAGTAGTTGTCCCTAGACCATGAAATTTACCATTCTTGTATTCGCCTACATATTTGCTTCCATCTGACCATTCTTCCGCACCAAAACCATCCCAGATCAATCCCTCTTTGAAAATTCCTTCATTCTTTTCTCCATTTGAAAAAGTCAAAATTCCTTGACCATGGAATTTCCCACCCTTGTATCCACCTATATACTTGCTTCCATTCGGGTAAACAAAGGTTCCATTATCATTAAAAAAACCATCCTTCCACGAGCCATTCAACTCGTTGCCATCATTATATTTCACTAAACCTATTCCATTAGGTTGTCTATTTTTTATTTCCCCTACATACACCCCATCTCTTTCCTGATCATATCTAGTCCATACTCGAATATCATTTTCTTTGTTAGTAAACAAGACACCATATATTAATAACCCATCTTTATATTTATCTCTTACTTCTCCATCAAAATCATATGTAATCATGTCCCAGAAATAACCATGTTTCCATTCACCTTTAGAATGTTTTTTAATTTTTCCTGATTTCTTAGTGAACCAGGTCCCACTTCCATGCCGTTTACCTTTTTTATATTGACCAGAATGCCTATATCCGTCAGGGAATATTGTTATTCCCATACCGTCTGGTTGATTATCTTTGACTTCACCTTTATATTTTGGATTTATTTCTTCGTTTCCAATATATTTCCAAACAAAAACTTTTTCAGCAACTTCCCAACGGTAAAGAACACTTGTTTCCCTAGACTCTCCAAGAAATATTGAGCAAGAAGAAAGAAGAAAGATAAAGAGGATAATAACTGTATGTTTCACTTAGTTTCCTTTTAATTGTTCAGGATAACCCAAAATATAACATCAATATTTAAATTTTACAAGAATTAGCAATTTTACTTGGTGGGTGTTTGTTAGTTGTAAAATCCCTTTAATTTTATGGAGTGTGAACCAAAGAAGGTCAAAAAAAGATATGTATATCTAGGTCATTTCATTGGTTCCAGATTGTGTGGAAATTGTTTGATTATTTTTTCGGATTGGCTCCAATTGCATTGAAATTATCAAATTCTACCTTTGAATTGTATGAGCCACTGATAGTGATTACCATTTCAATAACGTTTTTAAATTATAAACTTCAAATAAAACAAGGTTCAACTTATCTTATTTCCTAACTTCCTTCAGAGTCACTACCTATAAATCATCAGCCTTACAAAACAATAAAGTGACAAAAATTGAAAGTAATGGATACTTAAATAATATAACCAAATATTTGGTTCAATAATTCTTAAAACACTTAAGAAAAAAATAATGTTTATTATAACTGCAATTGAGAAAACTATATGGAGAGCACCACTTGATACAAAATCTGAGAATTTAATAACGGTTTTATAAATGGATATCAAATAAATACTGAATAATGTAACAAAAATCAGTGAAATAATAATTAATATATTTATTAATTCAAGTAATTCTAATTCCCAAATAGTAACTGCATAGAATGGGACATAACAAATTAATGTAGCAATTGTTGAGGCTGAAAGCATGCCTATAAATCGCATAGAATCCTGAGGCTTCCATTCTCCCAAACCTCTTCGACCCAAAGAAATAGCAATTACCTGAAAACCAATTTGTCCAATTACTATTTCACCAAAAAAAGTTATTGCTTCAAAAAAATCAGTAAAACGAATCAAAATCTAAATCCTTAAAAAGTTTGTGTAAAATGAACCCAAGAGGGAAAAAGGGTTTGAGAAATCAATTTATTTTTTGATATTTTTCATTGGTTTTCATTATTAGTAGTTTAGGTTAACCCAACACCAATAGACTTTTTTTAAAAGAATGGGAGAGGTTTGAGGAGAGTCCCTGAGTTGAGAACAAAAAGTTTTATTTGACCAACATTATTCTTCCTTTATAGTCTCCTCTTTACCAAAATCTCTTAGTGACGCAATCAAAACGAACCAATGAAAACGTAATTGATTGAAGAATCCTTTTCTTTTTGAAAGTTCTTCATATTTTTCTAAACCACAAACTGTTTTGATTTTACTTTTCATTATATTTACTCAAAATTTTAATAAGAAAATTAGTTCGTTTAGGATAACCCAAATATAACATCAATCTGTTTGTTTTACAATAAAGCGGTATATGATTTTGATGGGTGATTGACTTTGGAGAATAATTGAGTGTTTCTTACTGGAGATAATGAGTTTATTCTGAAGTTGACTTTTGAAATGATGTGAGTAACCTGTAGGTTAGGTGTTTGAAATAATTTAGTAAATGATGAAGTAATATATATTTCGACATAAGAAGCACTCATTATTGAAAATCACACTATTCAGCTAAAAACATCTTTTCTTGAAAAATCCCCCAAGTTCAGAAATATGTAGGTTTATCCCAAAACCAACCAATATTAAACTTTATGAAACAACTATTTATCCTCCTATCAATCCTTCTAATTTCTCCTCCGCTATTTGGAAATTCCAAAAAAGGACAAACTCTCTTTTTTTGGCAAACTTCTTCAAATTTATCTTGGAAAGAGTTTGGGGATAAAAAATTTCACCCAAAGTACCAAGGTGATGTAGAGAGTAATAAGCCAAATGGTCTTGGTATATTGACTTATCCTTGGGGGGCAAAGTATTTTGGAGAATGGAAAGACGGAAGATTGTGGAACGGAACTGGATACGACAATAAAAATAACATCATTGGAAAGTATGTAAATGGGGAAAATATAATTAAAAAACCTGGGGTGAAAATTGAGAAAAAACCTGGGGTGAAAATTGAGAAAAAACCTGGGGTGAAAATTGAGAAAAAACCTGGGGTGAAAATTGAGAAAGAACAAACTGGAGTTCTGTTTCGTCGTTTAGTGAACGGAGAATTTAGATGGTTTGAAAATGGTAATGAGGATAAGGATGGTAAATATGAAGGGGAAATTGAAAATGGACTGGCGCATGGTCAAGGTACTAACATCTCCCCTGATGGTGATATCTATGTTGGAAAGTTTAAGGATGGAGAGTATCATGGTCAAGGAACATTCACTTTCCATGACGGAGCAAAGTATGTAGGGGAATTCAAGGATGGAAAAGTCTGGAATGGAAAGATTTACAACGGCAACTTCATATATAAGATAGTGAATGGGGAGTAAAAAGAATTTTAACCACTTAAAAACTTAACCCATCTGCTTCTTTAAGTGATCCAAAATAATACTTCAGAAATAAACACTTTTAAACAATCTAGCCCTATTCTTGTAATTCAAAACGATTGATGTTATAAAGTATAATACCCTAAATTAAAAAAAGGAGTTCAAATGAAACATTGCATCATACTAATTACTATCCTTCTTCTTTCTTCTCCCCTGTTTGGACAGTCAAAGAAAGATGGCCTTTTATACATTTGGGAAAATGGATCGAGGTATATTGGAGAATGGAAAGATGGTAAAAAACATGGTCAAGGGAAATATACTTCTGCAGACGATAATGGTGAAGGAGACAAATATATAGGGGAATTCAAGGATGATAAAAAACATGGTCAAGGGAAATATATTTGGCCTAATGGTGACGAGTATGAAGGTGATTTCAAAGATGACAAACCAAATGGTAAAGGAACTTACACTTTCCCCTCTGGAGCACAGTATATTGGGGATTGGAAAGATGGTAGAGAAAATGGTAAAGGAATATGGACTACAGTTGCTGGAGATATATATTCTGGGGAGTGGAAGAATGGTAAGAAATTTGGTCAAGGGAAATTCAATTACTCTGATGGAAGTGGTTATATAGGTGAATTCAAACATGATAAAAAACATGGCCAAGGAAAATATATTTGGTCTAATGGTGACGAGTATGAAGGTGGGTTCAAAAATGATTTGCCAAATGGTCACGGAACATACATATTTCTTTCAAAAGGAAAGTATTTCGGGGAATGGAAGGATGGCAAAGAAAATGGTCAAGGAACATGGACCGCAAATACCGGGGAAAAGTATTCTGGAGAATGGAAGGATGGTAAGAAATATGGGCAAGGGAAATTCAATTATACTAATGGAAATGTTTATGTGGGGGAATATAAAGACGGGTTAAGAAATGGTAAAGGAACATATACTTTCCCCTCTGGAGGAAAGTATGTTGGGGAATGGAAAAATGGCAAAGAAGAAGGCCAAGGAACATGGACTGCAGCCGATCGAGAAAAGTATATAGGGGAGTGGTTTGAAGGATTGCCAAATGGTCAAGGAACATTCTATTACAATGACGGAAGTGTATATGTGGGATATTTCAATGGCGGGGTAAAAAATGGTTACGGGACAGAGACTTCTTCTGACGGTGCAAAGTATGTAGGAGAATGGAAGGATGGAAAGAAAAATGGGCACGGAACTAAAACCTGGTCAGATGGGAGAAAGCATTATGGAAAATTTGAGGATGGATTACCAAATGGTCATGGAAATGAAATTTCGCCTGATGGACCGAGGTATGTAGGGGAATTCAAGAATGGGAAAAAACATGGACACGGGAAATTCACTTATACAGATGGTAGTTGGTACGATGGCAGTTGGAAAGATGGACAAAGTTGGACAGGTAAAACATACAGTAAAGATGGAAACATCTCATACAAAAAGAAAAATGGAGAAATACAATATTAATTATGACCCATTACGAGAAAAACCAATAAACTTTGAAACACCTTCTAATCCTCATAGCACTAATTCTCCTTTATTACTTCCAAGCATTTTCACAAAACACACAAATTACATCATTCTCCAAGTCCAAGAAGTTACTCCTTAAGTTATATAAGGATAATCCTGTCACACTCTACTGTGGTTGTACCTTCAAAGGTAATAAACCAAAACTGTCATCCTGTGGATACATTCCTAAGAAGAATAAGAATCGTGCAAAAAGAATTGAGTGGGAACATGTTGTCCCTGCGCATGCATTTGGACAGACATTTTCAGAGTGGAGGAATGGTCACCCCAAATGTGTCAGGAAGAATGGTACGAAGTTTAAGGGGAGAAGGTGTGCAGAGAAAGTAAATGAAGAATACAGAAGAATGCAAGCAGACATGTTCAACCTTTACCCCGCAATCAGTGAAGTAAATGGTAGAAGAAGCAACTACTCAATGGCAATCATAAAAGGTGAGAAAAGAGAGTTTGGGAAATGCGATGTTGAAATAAAGAAGAAAAAGGTAGAACCCAGAGAGAGTATCAGGGGAGAGATTGCAAGAACTTATATGTACATGGACTCTGTTTACCAAGGCAGAAAAATCATCACAAAGAAAAATAGGAAACTTTTTGATACATGGGATAAAAGTGACCCTGTAGATGAGTGGGAATGTGAAAGAGCAAGAAGGATTGAGAAAATTCAAGGGAACAGGAATGATGTTGTAATGGAAAATTGTTAATCAAGATAAAGAAACTAGTCCACTCTAGAGCCTGAATTTGTGGAAGGGTTTATTTTTAATAGCAAATAGGAACTCAATCACATAATAATTCACCAAAATATCCGAAGAGACTCTATTTTCGGTTACCTCAGGGTAGTACCCCGCATTTCAAAACTTGATACCTAGAGGATATGTTTAAGTGAAATAAATTATACTGGTAAAATACTGGTAAATTTAATGGTAAAATTGTATTTCATATTTAGATGGAAATTCTCAACAAAATTAATCATTTCATTTAAAGATTCCCCCACTTTCTTGGTTTTAAAATAGCTATTCTGAGTAGAAAACTCCATTTATCATATTTCCAATTGGATTAATAACCTTACTCAAAGATAATCCATTTACAGTTTCCCTAACTATGTCCCTGAGTTACTAATTGCCACGAACTGATTTTTACATATTTTTTATCAAGAGCACCACTAACTAATTAAAGTTAGAAAATCTTGGAAGTTCGAAAACAAAAACATTAGGAACAAAATAACACCTATGATTATAAAAGTTCTCATTTCCAGAAAAATTTCCTATCAAAAAAATGATGTGTAATCAGACTATCCCATATGCAAACTTCTACGAGACCTTGCTAGTTTGTGGAATTTAATTCTTCATCTTCTAAATTGGTAGATAAATTATGAATTTCCAAACAAATAATCCTAAAATCCATGCAATTACTAAAAGTAGAATATAAAATATCCTTATTACTTTCTTTTCCACTATCTTAATCCTCATTTTTTAACAAAAAATCTTCCATCTAAACCATTCATTGAAAAAAATTAGGTTGGTAAAGACTCAATCTATTTTGGACGATCCATCGATCCTCAACTTCCATCAGTTGCCTCTAGTTGGATGCTTGTATCTTATTTTATCTTTATGACTTACATCTTGACTACTAGGTTTCATCTTTTTTTTCAAACCTATAAATATTACTGTCACAACTATAACAACAATGATAGTTTTTAAAATAATTGTTTGTTTCCACACTTAATTTTTTCAATTCCTTCCAGTTGATTCTGGTCAATTAATCTTTTAAATTTATTCTAAAATTATTTCTTGAGAAAATGGATTGGTAAGCAGTAAACCTTGTCTTATACCCCAATTCCCATAGACACTCAATTTAGAAAGTTGTTTGTTAATATTTTGCACTGTTTGAGTTTTTTTTTGAGATAGATTCAATTCCATCAATTCGTTGATAGTCAAGTCTTTATATTTTGAGGATCCCTTTCTGTTTGGAGGGAGTTTCCTTTGGACATCAATGTAATGGGAAACTTCTTTCTTTGTGACTCTTGAGAAATCAATATCTCCTATGATCTCAATGAATTCTTCAAGGATTACTCTATCACTTTCAATTTCCTTAATTGACTCCCCTTCTATTATTTTTTGTTCAAAAAATGCTTTAATATTTGATGATAATAACCCTCCAGCAATTGGTAAATAAGGTAAGTCATCAGAATTTGTAGTCATATTGTTTTGTTGCTCTTTCATCAAGGATTCTGTCAAACCAACTGACTCCGATAATTCTGGAAACAAATCTAATCTGAATTTTGAGTCAAAATCCTTTTCAAAATCATCAATTGATCTCCCTGTTTTAATTTCGAATTCTTTAATCCATTCATATTGCATTAGATAGAGATCAATAAAGTGTTCTCTCAATCTCTTGTAACCAACTGACTCCTTTTCAATCATAATACTCATTGATTCAAGCCTTCCTTCCATTTTTGAATCAACTTGCTTGAGGTATGATTTTAAATTGTCCTTTAGGATCCCCCTTAGATCATAGTCTCCCTTCTCAATTGTCTCCAAACTCTTGTCAGCAGCATCACTCCCTTTTTTTGTTCCTAAATCAATATGATGTGCTTGAAGAATTTGCTCCCTTATTTCAATTCTAAGGATTTCCTTTATGTCATCAATTTCTAGAGATTTCATGTCTTGTCTTTTTTCAAAGATTCCTAAAATTTTTTTACTACTTTAAATTTGTAATTAAATGTATTTGTAAGTGATTAGAGGAAGGTAGTGCTGCAGATACGTGAGGGTTAAAAAAACTCAAAATCAACTCATGGATATAGCTTTAAATTTTGTTTTTTTGATTTCAAAAAAACTATACACTGCTACACTTAACATAACAATTATACCACCATAGAATGCTTCTTGCGTAATTGTTTCATTTAAAAATATCCAAACCCAAAATGGTCCTAATGAAAACTCTAAAAGCATAAATAATGTAGCTTCAGATGCTTGAAGAAATCTAGTGGAATAAACAAATACACTATGTACAAATCCACTTAATACTCCCCCCCATAAAAAACATAACAAAATATCTTGAATTGGAACATTTATTTCTCCGAGACTAATAGCAAAAGAAACAATTAATACTAGAACACTGGATATCAGATTCACAGGTAACATATCATTATTCCTAGATTTTCTTAAAATAATTACAAAAGTAGAAAAACTAAAAGCACAAATTAATGCTATAATATTTCCATAAAATCCTCCCGTTTCCAAACCATCTTTAATCATGATAAAAATTCCTATAAAAGCAAAAAACATAGTAACAATTGTAGTTGTTGATATTTTCTCTTTTAAAAATATGAATGCTAGGAAAGCTGAAATAAAAGGGATAGTACTAAAGGTAAACAACGCGTTTGCAATTGAGGTATGAGCAAATGATTGAACATATAATATCTGGGCAATCATTAGAAAAAAACCAGCAGCAATTCCAGGATAACCAATTTTTTTAATACTTGTTAAAATATCTGAATTGTGACGATAAATAAGAACTAACGTAATAGAAAAAAGGAATGCCAATGACCTATAAAATGTGATTTGCCATGGATCAGCATTATTAATATTTCTCATGATCAGACCTCCAAAACTAATGCCCACCGAACCAGTAATAAGAAGCAAAATTGACAGATTGCGATTTGATATCATGTAATTAGTATCTTCCCGTTATTATATATATTTGATCAAAAAAACCTGCTCCAGTGCCAAAATCTCAATATAATTATAACAGATATTATCAGATAGTTATTGCAAAATTCTAAGAAGTGATGGAGACAATGGAGATTGATCCATTCAGTTTTTTTACCAAACCTTTTACTTGCCTATCAATCCTTTCCTGATACTGAGAGTTGTAACGTCAAAAGAGATATTAGATAATTTGGTGTTTGTGTTTTGACAGAGGGCAAACTGACACTAAAAAAGTAACAAACACCAAATATTGCCTCAAGTAAAATCCCCATAATCTTGCAAAACAAACCAATTGATGATATATTCTTGCTGTTAATAAAACTACTAAAAGTGTACAAAATGAGATATATACAAATCATCATAATTTCCTTCTATCTACTTACATTCGCCAAGTTTGGTCAAACAGAAGAAACTGGTATTGTTTTCCATCGTGAAGTTAATGGAAAATACGGATGGAATGAGAACGGTAATGAAGAAAAAGATGGTAAATATGTTGGGGAAATTGAAAGTGGAAAGCCAAATGGGCAAGGGATATACACTTCTCCTAATGGAAAGAAGTATGAAGGTGAATGGAAAAACGGAAAAATAAATGGGCAAGGGACTTACACTTATTCAAACGGTAACAAGTATGTAGGGGAATGGAAAAATGAGAAGAGACATGGGCAAGGGGCATACACTTATTCAAATGGGAACAAGTATATAGGGAAATGGAAGAGAGGGAAAAAACATGGGCATGGGACATACACTTATTCTAGTGGATCTAAGTATGAAGGGGAATGGAAGAACGGAAAAATGGATGGCCCAGGAATCTTCTCCTGGCAAAATGGTATCAAAAGGGTTGGTGATTTCAGAAAAGGCAAACTTTGGAACATCACAGAATACGGTAAAAAAGAAAACATCCTAAAAAAGTGGGTAAATGGAGTAAAAGTTGTTGATAAGAAAAGAGAGAAGGTTTTGTACCTTCGTAAGGAAAATGGAAAATGGTT
>SHAT01000005.1 GCA_004213175.1 Pseudomonadota bacterium
TGAAGGCGTAAAGGTTTTTTCCCTCAGGAACAAACTTTTTGTGGTCAGCTCGCGTTTAATTCCGGATTTCATGTCGAGCCACGCAAAGTTGCTTCAGCTCAAGTTAAATTATTTCCTGAAGAAATTCCGATTGTAACACATTCAGGTTCATGCGGTGCGATGATCCGGAAACATTATACAGATTTATTTAATAATGATGCACTGCAGTGCAAGTCTGAATCTGTCGCGAAACAAACTTATGGATTAACCGAATTTCTAGTGCATGTACTGAAAATAAAATTTGAAGACCTTGGTAATCCTATTAAAGTAACGTGGCATACTTCCTGTCATGTAAAAAGGGAAATGGAAATTAGGGATGCACCGAAGAAGTTATTACGTCAGTTAAAAGATGTTGAATTACTGGAACTTGAAAGAGAAGATGAATGTTCCAGATTTGGGTGAACATTTGCGATTAAAGAACAGCACATTTCCTCAGCCATGGTTAAAGACAAGGTTAATGATATTTCAAAACTGGTGCAAATGTCCTTTTAGGTGGGGGCTGTGGTTGTTTATTGAATATTTCTGGTGCAATGGAACATTCTGGAAATAAAACAGCTCATCAACAAATTGCGGAATTTATTTGGCAACGTACCACTCACAATAAATCTTAAAATAAAAAATAATATGGCTACAGAACAGATGAGTTTAGATCAAATTGAGATTCTGGCAAATGAAGCTCTGATAGGAGCTGGAACACTTCCAGAATCTGCGAAGTCAGTGAGCAAAGCAGTGAGGTCTGCAGAACGAGACGGTATCCCTAGTCATGGTATGCTCTACGTTCCAATATACTGTGAACATGTAAAGTGTGGAAAAGTTGACGGGTCTGCAGTTCCTGAATTAATCCAACCACGCCAGTCTGCGATTAAGGTGGATGCAAAAACAGGTTTTGCACATCCTGCAATCGACGCTGGATTTAATGAATTAATTCCTCTCGTTAAATCGAACGGCTGTGCCGGACTCACAATCTTTAATTCCTACAACTGTGGGGTATTGGGTTATCATGTGGAACGCCTTGCTGAAGCAGATATAGTAGGAATAGGCTTTACAAATTCACCGGCTTCTATTGCACCAGTAGGAGGAAAAAAACCGGTTATTGGTACAAATCCATTTGCTCTCGCAGTTCCTGATTCTGCTGGAGGCGCAGCTTTCGTGCTTGACCAGAGCGCAAGTGTGGTTGCTAAAAGCGAAATTATGATGCGTGCACGTGAAGGGGAATCTATTCCTGAAGGCTGGGCTCTTGATCCTGAAGGCCAAAGCACGACAGATCCAGAAATTGCCCTCAAAGGAAGTATGGCCCCGAGCGGTGGTTACAAAGGTTTTGGGATAGGTTTGCTAGTTGAAGTTATGGCAGCAGCACTCAGCGGTGCGGTTCTTGGAATTCAGGCAAGTCCGTTTTCTGGCACTACTGGCGGCCCACCTAGGACGGGACAGTGTTTCATTGCCTTTGATCCGGAGGCATACTCTGGTGCTGAATTTTATGAGCGTATCTCTGCACTTGTAGATGCGATCCAGAGTCAGGATGGCGCACGTTTACCTGGCGAACGCCGCAAAAAAAATAGACAAAGAATAGAACTCGAAGGTGTAGAAGTTTCTCAATCACTGATTGAAAAAATCCGTTCATTTTGTGTTTGAAAAATGTTAACAATTTAAACGCTCACCGTAATTCTCACTTTGCCTCCCTTGGGGATATTACAATCTTCAAAGAGAATTATATTTGAATGATTATATTTCAGAAACTATTCTAAGCATTGAACACGTGCTCGTGTGTAAGGTCCAAAATCTTCTTCCTCTAAAATTTTAAAATCACCGTGGCAGTGTCTAAGTGCCCGCTCCTTTAACTGCTCACGTATTCCTGTTTTGAAAATTATGTATTGTGGTTCAGATACACAACTGAAGAGCGATAGCAGTAAAAGCAGTTTTGAACATAAGATTAAAATTTTCAGCATTTGCCTTTTAAGAGCCATTAGTCGTTTTCTTACAGAATTTCATGAACAGACAGACACTTCGCCACTTAACTATGTTTCCGGCCACTTCACTCAAGAAAATTTCCAGTAAATTATTCAACTGATCAGCAGTAAAATGTGATGATAAAAGTTTCCAGTAATTGGATTGACTATTTTCAGGTTGAACTGCAAACCATTGTTCGATTTGCGATGTCCGAATTAGGGTTGGTGTGAAGAACTCTTTAACCTGCCAGCGAATGATGTCCCAATCCGCCGATTCCAGTTCATTACGCAGAGTTTTAGGTGTCCAGTTGCAGCGCGTGTTTTCAGAATCGTTATATATTTCCTCTTCTGCGGATTTTAGATTATTCAGAAATTTTGGTTCCATATTTCCTTCCGGAATTAGTTCTGAAAGACGCTGTCCAAGTGCAGGCACTGTTTCCACGATGACGAAGAAACCATCCGGTAAAATCCAAGGTTTTAAAGTTTCCAGGAAGGCTGTTTTATTTTGGTGGTTTTGCAGTATGTTACGCCCAACAATCCGTTCAAAACCTAAATCAGGAATTTCGAATGCCTTCGGATTTCCGGAACTGTCCTGTACTATTTTAGGTTTAATTCCAGAAGATGGATTTTTGAACATTGTGCTGAGTGTTTGTTTTTCTTCGGAAGAATATACAAGCGCATAAAGATTTTCTTCAGGAATCTGACGCAGAAATTCACCGAGTAGTAACCCGTCTGCGGCATTAAGAACAAGTGCCATAATATTACGTGATAGTTTGCTCCATTTTAGCAAAATGTCACGGATTTCATTAAGTAATTCGCCTGAACTGCCAATGGTTCGGGCTTCCCAGTAATTTGAGTTTTCTGATTGTTCAACCGCTGATTGAGAAAGAAAAGCTGCCAGTTGGGCTTCCCGATGTCTTGCCACATTATCCTTGATTGTTGCTTCATAACCTTGATTGGACGGCTGATAAAAAATCCTCCCCTGTAAAACATCCGGAAGGTATTGCTGTGCAACCCAGTGATCACGGAATGCATGCGGGTAGAGGTAACCTTCTCCGTGACCAAATGCCTTCCCGTCTCGGTTTCCATCTTTGAGCATGTCAGGGACCTCGTCAGATTTTTCCTTACGTACGACCGAAATTGCGTCAAAAAAAGCGAAAACAGAGTTGCTCTTTGGTGCAGTACTTAAATATAAACAAGATTGTGCAAGGTGGTAACGTCCCTCCGGCATTCCTACATAATCAAATGCCTGTGATGCGGATGTAACAACAGCTAATGCGTGTGGATCTGCCATTCCTACATCTTCACTGGCAAAAATGAGCATTCTTCGAAAAATGAATCTCGGGTCTTCACCTGCCTCTATCATTTTCGCCATCCAAAAAAGTGCAGCATCCGGATCTGAACCACGCATAGATTTAATAAAAGCGGAAATTGTGTCAAAATGTGCGTCTCCGTCTTTGTCATAAAGTACTGCCCGTTGCTGAATTGATTCTTCTGCAATTTCCAAAGTTATCTTTAGGATATCTTCAGAGTTAGCTTCACTTGTTAGCACCGCTAGTTCGAGCGCATTTAATGCAGTCCTGGCGTCACCGCCAGCTACATTTGCAAGGTGCTGACGAGCACGGTCTTCGATGACTATTTTTTTTTCTCCAAACCCACGTTCCGGATCTGAGAGTGCTTGTAAGATTATATCCTCAACTTCATCTGAATTAAGGGATTGAAGCTGAAAAATTCTGGATCGGCTTACGAGTGCTTTGTTGACTTCAAAATATGGATTTTCTGTAGTCGCACCTATTAAGATTATGGTACCGTTTTCAACATGTGGTAGAAGGGCATCCTGTTGAGCTTTGTTGAAACGGTGAACTTCATCGATAAACAAAACAGCACGTTGCTGTTGTTCTGCGCGTGCTTTTTTGGCGGTTTCTATACAATTACGGATTTCAGTGATTCCTGATAAAACCGCATTTATGGAAATAAATTCAGCTTGAGTTGTATTGGCAATTATACGGGCAAGTGTAGTCTTGCCTGTTCCTGGAGGTCCATAAAAGATCAGGCTCGACAATTGATCAGCCTGAATGGCACGTCGCAAAAGACGTCCCGGTGCCAAAATGTGGCTTTGGCCGACAAACTCTTCAATTGTCCTCGGACGCATACGGTCCGCTAAAGGAGCTTCTTTACGGATTTGAATTTCGTGTGTGTGTTCAAATAAATTCACTTAGAAGCCTGTCTATTTTTAGAAATGAATGGAACTTTTACTACTGAGTTTATATAGTGTAGTGTACATCTCAAGTCACCATTCAAAAAACTACTATTCTTTAAAAAATATCTGCATTCGTATACTTTTAATATGCCCCCCGCTTCTACAACTCAAGAACGAATCAATCAACTGAGTACTTTGATTCATGAGTACAACCATTCGTACTATTGCGGAATCAGTTCAGATTTTCAAGGAAAGATTTGTAAAGATGATATATATGATGCTCTGGTATTGGAACTAAAATCCTTGGAAAATCAATTTCCTGAGTTTAGATCTGAAGATTCTCCCACTATGCGGATCAAAGGGGAACCGAACTTATCTTTTCCAAGCAGGAAACACATCGTTCCGATGTTGAGTTTGGGAAATGTCTATTCACTGGACGAACTTAAAATCTGGGACACAGGTGTAAAAAAACTACTTGGAGGACAATGTCCCGAATACGTTTGTGAGTTGAAAATTGATGGCGTTGCAATTTCAGCAATTTATAGGAAAGGAATTTTGAATGCTGGGGTAACTCGAGGTGATGGTAGTGTGGGTGAGGAAATTTCTCCGAATATTAAAACAATAGCCTGTCTCCCTTTGAGGTTGAAAGATGAGATTGATTTGGAGGTGCGAGGCGAGGTTTATCTTTCCCGGAAAAACTTTGATACTCTTAATCAACTGCGCCTCAATTCAGGAGATCCGCTTTTCAAAAATCCACGAAATGCTGCCGCTGGGTCATTGAGGTTACTGGACAGTACAGAAACCAGACGACGTCATTTAGAAGTATTTATTTATACAATTGCGGATGGTATTCCCTATGAAACTCACGGTAGAAATTTAGAATTTCTGTCTCAACAGGAATTTCCGTTAAATCCGGAAACAAAAATGGTCGGTTCAATCGAAGAAGTGCTGGAATACTGTCGCTACTGGGAAGAGAGAAAGGCGGAACTTCTTTATGATATAGATGGAATTGTAATCAAAGTTAACTCACTAAAACACCAAAAGCAGTTGGGGTTTACAGCAAGATCACCTCGTTGGGCAACTTCATTTAAATTTACGGCAGAACAAGCCGCTACTGTATTGAGAAGCATTGAGGTCGGGGTAGGTCGCACGGGTATTTTAACTCCTGTTGCTATACTTGATCCAGTTGAATTGAACGGTACCACCGTTTCGCGTGCAACTCTTCATAACTACGATCAGGTGGAGCGTTTTGATCTGCATTATGACGACCATGTAACGTTGGAAAAAGGTGGTGAAATAATCCCAAAAATTGTTGCAGTTCAAACTACATTACGTTCCGCTGATGCCTTAAAAATTGAACCGCCGTTAGATTGTCCAGCATGTAGAACCTTAGCAGTGTCTCTTGAAGGCGATGTGGAATGGCGTTGTCCAAATCCACAATGTGCGGCACAGCAAAAGGAACAAATATTACATTTTGTTTCTCGTAGGGCAATGGATATTGACACAATTGGCCCCGCCCTGATTGAACAACTGTTGGCGAAAAAACTTATTCGAAATGCCGCAGACCTTTATTTGCTGACACACGAAGACTTGTCCAGACTGGAACGCATGGGTGATAAATCTGCGGAAAATGTTCTTATCGGTATTGAAAAATCAAAACAATGTGATTTAGGCCAATTCGTTCATGCACTCGGTATAGCAAATGTTGGTGAAAAAACAGCTCGCATCTTGTCTTTGCATTTTGGTAGTCTGGAGAAGTTGATGTTGGGTTCCAGGGATGAATTTGAAAGGATTGAGGAAATTGGACCAGTAATCGCGGAAAGTATTTTTAACTTCTTCCAGCAAGCGGAACAGCATCAAGTAATTGCTAACTTTTTAGAACGAGGGGTAGTTCCAGCTGAAGAAATAATTCAAGAGATTACTGACTCACCATTCAGTGGAAAAATCGTTGTATTGACTGGAACTCTATCTGAACCAAGGGATGTATGGAAAAAACGACTTATCCAGGTCGGAGCAAATGTCACAGGTAGCGTTTCCAAAAATACCGACTTTGTACTTGCTGGAGAAAATGCAGGGTCGAAATTGGAAAAGGCAGAAAAACTTAAGGTTTTAGTCATTGATGAAACAAAAGCGCTAAACCTTTTGGAATAAATGAACTGATTCGTAACTAATACTTGCTGTATGAGAACATTGTTTAATAATATCAATTATTAATTTCCTTATTCCTGATGTAAGCTATAAGGGTTCTAAATGGAAAGGCATAGCACCTGGAAAAAATTCAAGAGCTTGTTTCACGAAATTCAAATAGATACTCTTATTGGACTTGAATTAAAATCTGTCTTTCTGGTCAAGTCTGAGATGAAAATAGAACAAAATTATCAGGATATACTAACCAGTATTAAGAATATTAGCTAAATTTGAATTGATACTGAGAATTTCAGTATATTTTCTTTACAAACACTGTTAGATAATTATCTGCATAGAAATATTCTAACTACTGAATACTGAAGATCACATAAAAACATATTACTTGAAAATATAAATGAAAGGTGTAATTTTAGCCGCTGGCTATGCGACTCGTTTTTTGCCTGCCTCAAAAACAATCCCCAAGGAAATGTTTCCTCTGATTGACCGTCCGGCCATTGATTTCATTGTACAGGAAATGGTTGATTCAGGTATACACGATATCTTGCTGGTATCTTCGCGCAGAAAAAAAGTAATGGAGGATTATTTTGATCGTGAAGTAGAGCTTTCTTCCGCATTTTCGGAGTCCCAAGAATATGAAAAACTGAAAGTAATAAAACCGATAAAGGCTAATATTTTCACACTGCGTCAGCAGTATATGATGGGTACAGGGAATGCGTTGATGTTGGTGGAACCGTTTGTGAATAATGAACCGTTTGTGGTAGCCTATCCGGATGATATTGTGTTGGGTGAGAAACCTCTTTCCAAACAACTGATTGAGACCTGGGAAAAAACTGGCGACACAGTTTTGAGTGTTCAGGAATTGAGTGAAGATCAATTATCGCGTTACGGTGTGATTAATAAGGAAGGTGAAGGAAAAATTATGAAAGTCAAAAATATGGTGGAGAAACCGAAACCTGGTACGGCACCCAGCCGCTTTGTTTCTTTCGGACGTTATCTCTACACGCCAGAACTTTTTAATGCACTGCGAGCTAGCGACAAAAGACAATCTTCAAAAAGTGAATTTACTCAAACGGAAGCCATCAACCAAATGGCCAAAAATAGAAACGTTTCAGCGTTACAATTCGAAGGAACACGTTATGATTTGGGAGATCCACTGGGGTTTCTGACTTCCGCAATGCAAATAGGTTTGCAGCGCATGGAATTCAAGGGTGATTTACTAGATGAAATGCGGAGACTGCTTAAACTGCATGACGATCCTAAGGGGGAAAACATCCATTAAATTCATTTTTCTGTTGTTTCTGTATAATGCTTTAATCCTCTGTTTTAGTTTCATGGATGTTTTTTACACCAGGAAATCTCTGACTGTAAATATATCATAGTCCAAAATAAATCCACCAAGATTTAAATCAGTCTTTAATAGAAAAAGTAGTTGACTTCTAACTTGCATAAACTATTTGTTTACTCCCCTTGGTATATAAAGAACAAACCATCATCAATATTTGTACCACCGGGGAGGAAGCTGAGTTGTCTGTCATTTCACTGAGGCAAATAATTTTAAGTATTTTTCAGTGATTCTGTAAAGTAATCTGAATTATGAAAAGTAATTTTACTAAATAAAGTGTATAAAAAATTGATTTATCTATTTTTTATATCAGTAACATAAATAATCAAACAAGGAAAAATAATAATGAAAGAATCGGAAATAATATTAATCCGCCATGGCGAGACTGAGTGGAATTCTCAGCAGCGTATGCAGGGGCATTCTAACAGTGATCTTTCCGCAGAGGGGCGGGACCAAATTCAGGCGCTCGGTAAATGGATGAAAAACGTCTCCTTTGATCACATTTATTCCAGCGATTCTCAACGTGCCCAGCAAACTGCAAAGGCAATTACTCAGTATTCAGGACATACGCTGCAACTTGATCAACGTATCCGCGAAAAAAATCTTGGTGTTTTCGAAGGACTAACATCTGATGAAGCTAGAGGAAGATTTCCAGATGTATATCACCTTTTCAAAACTTCAGGCAGAAACTATGTGATCGATAAAGGAGAAAGTACTCAGCAGCTTCTGGATCGTTCTTTGGAATTCATTGAAGACATACGTTTAAGACATCCGGATCAAAGAGTTGTGATGGTTACGCACGGCGGGGTCGTGAGGGTTTTAATGAAGTATACACTCGGGCTGTCCATCGATACCCCCACAAATTTCCTGATTAAGAACACTGGAATTTTTCGTTTAATCTGGAAAGAAAATTGGCTGGTTAAGCAAATGGGTGTAGTTTCTCATTTGGAAAAATAGAAACAACCATTTTTTCATTCATGTGATAATCTGGCATTGGCGTTTAATTTCTAAATCTATACTATTTGACCTTATACATATTAGCTGTAATCTTGAAAATTCTTAAAATACTTAGCGGAATAAAACAAGAAAAATTGTTGTGGGAAAATAAGGTCTCTGGAGTAACAGTTCAGGTTTGGGAAAAGGATGATCGCCGCGAATTACGTTTTGGCAACCATATTATGCAGAGCGTTATATTAAAAAAACATCCTGATCAATTGGTATTACCTTATTCCCGTTTCATGGTGCTTGGACTGCTTTTCTGTCCTGCCCCAAAATCAGTTTTGCATATAGGTCTTGGGGGAGGCAGTATTGTACGCTGGATGCACGGCGAGTTCCCTGATCTTAAGCAAACTGTCGTCGAAGTCAATTCTGGAGTAATAGAGGCAGCACACCGTTTTTTTGAGTTACCGTATGACAAACGTTTGCGAGTGTTGTGCGCGGATGCAGCAGAGAGTATTCCAACTCTAAAGGAAAAATATGATCTCATTATCCTTGATGCTTTTGGTGATTATGGGGCTCCTGAAGAACTTAAAGGGATTGATTTCTTAAACAAACTTCGCACTTGTATGAATCAACAGAGTTGGCTTGTGGGAAATTTGTGGACAGTGACTGGAGATTTTGAAGAAAAGCGTGGGCTTTGGAAATCCACTTTTCAACAGGTATTGGAAGCACGTGCAAACCGGAAGGGAAACATGATTCTTTACGGCAGCAAACTTCCACAACTTCCAGAGAAGAAGGAATTTGAAGATACGGCAAAAAAATTACAAAAACTTCATGGGCTTGAATTTCGCAAAATGCTGGGTGAATTACATAAGGTGTTTTGAAGTTAATTCCTTATTTTTTCTATAGAGATTGTGGAGGAATTATATAGAAACAAATAGGTTTACAATATTTGTCTTCAAGAAAGTACCGTAATGTCGTAAATTTAAAATCTCTCCCATTGTCACTAAATTCCATAGAGTGTTTCCTAACTTTCTATAGATCTTCACAAGTGCAAGTCTCCCAAGCTCTTCAAACGATTCAACTTTCTATAAATCATGAACTATAGATTTGTTTATACAGCTTGTAACTACGATATACTCTTTTAACGTATTCTCTTGTCTCAGAGAATGGAATTTGTTCAACAAAGGCATCAATGGATTCCCCTCTCCAACGATTGATCCATTTGATCATGTTGTGAGGACCTGCGTTATAACTTCCTGCAGTGTGAATCAATTCAGATTTGAATCTTTCTGCAAGACTTCCCAGATAAAGTGTGCCAAGACGGGTATTTAATTCTGGATTGAAGATTTCATCTTTTTGATTGAGTTTGATTTTCTTTTTTCGTGCTACGTATTTTGCTGTAGCTGGCATCAATTGCATCAAACCCATAGCTTTGCTTGAAGACAGTGCCAGTGGATCAAAGTGGCTCTCTTCACGCATGATTGCCAGGGCAAAATAAGGATCAATTCCCGCCTGATTAGCAAAACTCTTCAACTGTGACCAGTATGGCCTTGGGTAAGCCAGTTCCCAGAGAGGATGTCCCCCTACTTCCAGAGTTACGAGGTGCGGCAGATAATAATTCGCTATTACTCTGAGCACAGAATAATACTCACCTCTGCGGTGAAGGAGATGACTAACATGCCAATTACGTGTACTATCTTTATAACGACCTAGACCTGCAAACAATTCTTTGAGTGCCTGCTCCGGTTCTGAAATATCAAAAAGAAACTCTGTTCTCTCGAGCAATTCTCTGGTATTTGTGCTTAGTTTTTCTGTAGGCTTTGAGTAAAGTTTTGCTTTACGTGTTTTGATTATCGACAAAATACCTTCAGGAACATCTTCTGATGAAATCAGACGCATTCCGTAATAGGTGTTAGGTTTTTGAAGAATCAGTTGTTTGAAGCTTTTTGCGGCAAGATCTGGACGACCACTTTCTTCTAAAAATTTGCCCTTCCAGAATAGTAACTTGGCTTTCATTTCAGAATTATAAATCCTTTTCTTGAGTCCTATATTAATGTATTCCAATGCTTTCTCAAAATTCTTTTGCTGTTTGTACGACCATGCGAGTTCCCATGCTGACTTAGTGGCCAGTCTATGTTTAGGAAATTTTCGGAGAAGGCGATCCCACCAAAATTGTGCTTTACTGATTTCAGCATCCAAACGGTAACGGGTGGCAAATGTATAAAACAAAACAGGAAGTTTTTTTGCTTTATTATTAATTTTTTCAAGTTGATAAATAGTACTTCTTCCAGCAATAATATTTTTACGTTTAATATATGAACGTGCCTTCCAGTAGAGCTGAACTTCCTTTCCTAAAGACCATTTTTGTGAAAGGATTCCCTGTTTCTGGAGCTTTATAATCAGACCATAATATCTTTCCTTGAAAAGGGCTTTTAGGTATTCTTCTCCAAGTATTTTCACTATTTTTTTGCTTCTCCCTTTTCTCAGTTGCTGAAGATGTTTAATCAGGTATTTGTTCAGTCCCAGTTTTGACAGACTTCTGACACGACTTGAAAGCTCTGCTTCAGATATTCTTTTAAGTTGATCTGCATTCAGGTTTTTGTGGGAGAGAATAGCAGTTTTTTTATCTATCGGAAACTGCCATCCTAAGACCTTATATTTGTGCTCAAGCTTTATTCCTTTCAGCTTTGCTCCACGAAGATAAAGTTTATGTATTTTATAGTCTGAGAGAAACCATTTGTAGTTTTTCCGAGTGTCATGCAGCAGATTAAAGATTTGACTAGTTTCTTTATCAGTATTGAATTCACTCTTAATGTATTTACGGAGTGGATCAAGGTAATAATTCTTTTCCGGAAGTTTTAGTAATTTTCGGATACTGACAATTGCTTCACGATGCCGATCAGACTTTAGTAAGACGAGAATATTTTGAAAAATCCATGCATCTCTGAATTCTGATTCCGGAGTTTGTTTAAGACTTTTGAGCGCTAATTTGAAATTCCCAATCTCCCGATGACATTTTGCTTTTAAAATCCGTGATCCACTCCATAAAATATTGTTATTCCAAGACTTTGGTTTTGATAAATTATTCAACTGATGGATTAGCTCCTTGCAGTTACCACTTTCATACAGTTGAGTGAAAGGTTGCAAGGAAGGCCTTTTATGAGCAGAAATAGAACTCAAGGGTATCAGTAAGGCAAAAACAAAACATATCGTTCTCGCAACCTTCCAAGATTTACTACAATATTTGAAGTTAACTAAATTGGAAAGTCCCGTTAATTGCTTGAAACCCTGAAACATATTTTTATCAGTTGGTATAGTTGGTGCTTGTTAATGCTCGACAAAGTTAATACTGCTATCAGCTTTTTAAAAAAGAATTAGCAAATATCTTGCCTCGATTTACAAATAACATTTATTTCATTAATAAAACAAATGAAGAGTGAAGTGAAGCAAATGGACGATGAGTTACCGGATAAACACAAAGATCTAGATACTGATGAATCTTCAGATACTTTAGTGCTACAACCCTTGATCTTAAAACAAACATCTCATAACACTAAAGGTACTAAGGCGCAGCCTTATGTATTTGGTTCAGAAACTTATGATGTATACAGTAACCCTAAAAATCCTTTTATGGTGGGAATAATTGCTTCGGAAACAGACCGAATACAACTAGACCCCGTCAATACTCAAAATCTTTTTCAACAAATTGAGAAAAACTCAACCTATTCACTTGAGTATCCACTCAACATTTCTGCACACCGTAAACGTAAGCTTTTGCCTGCTCAGGAAGTTTCATCAGCAGGAGGAAATAAAACTTTAGAAGTCGGAGAAGAGAAACTTAAAACTGCTTCTAAGGAATATCTGCCGCGCGAAAAACTAAAAGAAGACAAACGAAAACTAGAGGTATATATTCAAAATTTTTTTATATATTTCCTGAAACGTCTTGGGGAAGAACCTCGGGAGCTGCCAGTGATCATTAATGAACTCGTCCCTTTATTTGTTGAACATCAAATTCGGATTCGCTTTTATGAAGCTTTCCGTCAAATACACAAAATGGAGGATTTGATCATCACCCTAGAAAAAATAAGCAGTGATTATGAATTAGAAAATTTTGAGCTTTTCTGTAGCGCTATTTTTGTCTTTTACAGTTCCCTGAGTAATGATTAGCATTAAGTATTAAATCCTGAACCTTCACTCTTGAATCTCAAATCCGTTTTTTAAATGAGGCCTTCATTCGTTGAAGTTGATCTAAACAATTTAAGACATAATCTTTCTCTGATACGCGGGCACACAGAAAATAAACCGGTCATGGCGGTTGTCAAGGCAAATGCTTATGGGCATGGTATGTTGAAGGTAGCCCAGCTTTATGAAGAGTTAGGTGTAAACTGTCTTGGTGTGGCTTTACTGGAAGAAGGGATTTTGTTACGTGATTCTGGAATAAGTTTGCCGATTGTTGTTTTTGGGGGAGTGTTACCACAGCAAATTCATAAATACCTGGAATGGGATTTAGAATTTTTTGTCTCATCTCCTGAAGTTTTGCGAGTTGTGGAAACAATTTGTAAATCTGCCGCAGAACAGGCGACTGTCCATCTTAAGCTGGATAGTGGAATGGGGCGTATTGGAATCAATACCTCTGATTCGGATTGTTTTATTGAAGAAGCGGTCAAAGCAGAACACATAAAAGTGAAAGGTGTATGTTCACATTTGGCTTGTGCTGATGATCCTGAAAATCCATTAACGATGAAACAAGTTGAGAGGTTTTTATCAGCTGTTTCAGTTTTTGAAAGACTTGGTGCGGAGATTCCTATTAGACATCTCTCAAATTCTGGAGGAGTACTTTACTTTCCTGAAACACATCTTGATCTTATACGACCTGGAATTTTGCTATATGGAGTATATCCTGATGTTACTTGTCCACATGTTCTGGATGTGCTTCCTGCCCTACAGTTGAAATCCAAAGTTACTTTTCAAAAATCTATTAAAACTGGAATATCAGTAGGATATGGAGAGTCTTGGACTTCATTAAGCGACTCGGAAATTTCGACAGTACCTCTAGGTTACGGTGATGGTTATATGAGGCAACTTTCAAATCGCGGAGAGGTCCTGATAAATGGGAAATTCAGGCCAATTGTAGGCAGAGTCTGTATGGACCAGTTTATGGTAAATTGTGGAAATGAAGTAACTAAAACCGGAGACGAAGTTGTTTTGATCGGTCAACAGCAAGACCAATGTATCACGATTGAAGAAATTTCTGCTTTGGCAAATACAATTCCATATGAAATATTGACCAATCTTAATGAGCGACTTCCCCGAATTTATTTCAACGAGTAACGATATTGACTTGCTTGATATTTATAAAATAGTTAAGTTTAAATTTCTTATAAATACATTAGTAATATTTTAAATAAGAATTCCAGTCAATATTGAAAAGAGTGTAAAAAAGTTTTCATTCTTTAAGATAATTCAAAAAATTAGGTTTAGAGATGAATGGGAATATTTTAGCAATAAGTTTTGCGATTTTGAATATATGTTTTGTACTTCCGATAGGCTATTTTATGGTTATGGATATTTTGCGAAAATGATTTCAAGCGGACCATTTAATCATTTTTCTCTAAACACTTAATGATTGCAGTGTCATCCTCATAAGCAATTATCTTGTATTTATTCCCGCACCGTTCAAAAGCATTGATTTTTAATTCTTCAGGTTTCATGGCTTTTACATAAAAATAAGAATTTGATGTTTCACAAGCACAGTTCAACCAGATTGTAGCCAAAATTAGCAAAATCCATTTTTTTTTCATCATAATTTAGTGTTGCATTTTTTGCATAAGCTCAGTGCGTACCAAAACGAGTTGCGCTTTGTTTTTATCAAAGCTTTAATAAGCCAAATTTTCTTCTTTGCTTTTTATTTTAAATCATCTATTTTTTTTATAGAGTAATTTTTTTACGCACAAAGTTAATTTTCTCTCTGATCCAGATTTACGGTGCCCATCTGTTCTGCCTTGTTAAATCATATGCTAGTCTATCCCACGCAAGTAATCGTGCTTCCAATTTGTCAAAATAAGATTCTGACACATTATTGACCAATTCTCTGTATTCCATGCGGCGGATTAAAGAATGTTTCAGATAAGCTCTGTCCGTGATTATTCCAATGAGTGACCCTTCACGTACAAGTGCTTCTGATTCTTGTTCATGCAATAAAGTAGATCCAAGTGCAGTGTATTGTGTGTCCAAGCCCATGAAATCTAAAAAGGTTGGCATTAAATCAAGCTGAGAAGTAACTGTTTCAACTATCTTGGGTTTCATCAGGTGTGGTGCATAAAAAATTAAAGGAATCCTGAATCTTTCAAGAAAATCTCCTTTCTGGAAATGAGCGAGGACGTGATCTGCAGTAATCACAAAGATTGTTTTATCGAACCATTGTTCTTTTTTTGCCTTGTTTATAAACTCTCCGATTGCCCAGTCAGTATAATTTAAAGAGTTCAGATAACCGCCTTCTTCAGTTTCATGATGAGGATGACGGTTGAAAGGAGCCGTGAGCTTGGGAAAAGGAGTGTGATCTGTGCTAAGATTTATAAAAGCCATGAAAGGGGTTTTCTGGTTTTTGATCTTTTTCAAACTAAACATCAATGTCTCATAGTCCCATCCGAGGTAACGGTCCTTCTCTTCCGGGAGATAATCCAATAAAAGGGGCATATCTTCTTTGCCATAATATTCGCTAAAACCGATAGAACTTGCAATAGCCTGAGCTAGGAATGATTCTCTCAGTGTGCTATTGACAAAAATAGTTGAAATTCCACTCTGTTCCGCAAGTGCTGCAATTTTTGAATAATTTGCGGAAGTATTTGCAATTGTAGGCAGTCCCAATACAGAGGGCATACCAGTCAGAACCGATTGTGCTCCATCAATACTGCGTTGACCGTGCGAATAAAATCGATTGAACTTCCAACCTACTTTACTCAATTTGTCCAAATTCGGTGTTATTTTGTAATCATTTCCCCCAAAACTATCAACATAACGTGGAGTAAGGCTTTCTACAAAAAGCACAATTAGGTTATTTTTTTTGCCATACGTTGACACAATATTTTTGGATAACGGGAATGTCCTATTCCAGAAGTCATTGGGCAAATTTAAGGTTTTTGTGATTTGAGAATTTGAAATTGATAGACGATCAACAGGTGGGGATAAACTTGAGTGGGATGCAGAAAAAACTCCGTTCAAAACCAAGTGCCCGAAACTACTATTTCCTGAAGAAAATGCATGTACAATGGCCAGAGGTTTCATCCCGATACCTCCTCGCCCAGCAATAACAACGAAAACAAAAAATATTATGAATTTAGCCCAGTGCATGTTTGCCATTACTACTCTGATTTTGCAGAGCCTGAGCCAGTAAAGTAGACCTAAAAAGACAGTCCCAAACCAGACCGCTAAGTAACCTGGATTTGCCGTCGCTTCACTGATTAAATATTTTATGTCTTTTCCTAAAAACAATAATTCGTTTGTCATGTGCCTTTTCACATAACCGAAATAAATAACGTCACCAATCAACAGTGTGCCTTCTAAAACGAATACAAAAAACACAATACTGGAAAGAGTTACATGCCACCATTTCGAAGTGCACCAGTGAAACGGGAGAGCCATTAAAAGTAATGGTATTCCTGAAAAAACCAATAAAGATGCCAGATCAAACCGAAATCCATATAAAAAAGCCAGTATGACATTACTTAATGAGAGTGAACTGAAGTTTTGATAGTGAACCAAAAAAATCCCAATTCTTGCTATTAGAAAGATTCCAATTCCGATAATGAGATAATAAAAAATCTTTATAAAGATGCTCATTATATATTATATGCGGGATTTGTTTTAAGTTGCTCTTAATTATTAATGTTGATAAAATTGAACATTGAAATACTCTCAACTTAGAACCTTGCACAACAAAATTCAAGAACAAATTCATATTGAACATCTCTGGCTTTTTTAAATATCATTGTCTTGATTTGGACTTGATCATGGTTTTATTTATAAACAAAACATGATGAGAAACGAAATTCTTTTTTTATTGATGACATGACTCTAAACCCAAATTGTAATGTCTTGCTTTAATAAATAATTTAATTGACTGGGCTTAATTATCTAGATAACATAAAAGATTAATTTTTTTTGTAAGTAACCCATCCACTAGATGGAAAAATCATGTCAGAGAATCAATTAGCTGCAAATATTCGTAGCACCAAAGGTAAATCAGCCAATCAAAAATTAAGACAATCGGGTAATATCCCAGCAATTCTTTACGGACCTAGGGGGAATATTTTGCTGGAGATGGAAGAAGAACCTACCCGTCATCTTCTCGAAAAAATGACCGGTATGCACGAACTCGTGCCAATAAAAGTAACCGATTCTAACAGTGGAGATTGCTGGACAGCGCAGGTTGTACTAAGGGAAGTGCAGAAACACCCATATAAACATTTTCTTACACATCTTGATTTTTGGGAACTTCCTGCATCAAAGGAGCAGCTTGTACGTATACCAATTGAAGTGACAGGTGATTCGCCCGGTGTTAAAGGCGGTGGTGTTCTACAAATGGTAGTCCGGGATATACCAGTACTTTGTCTTCCTACAGATATTCCATCCTTTGTTGAGTTAGACATTTCAAAATTGGAATTAGGTGATTCAATTAGAATTCAGGATATTGAATTGCCTGAAAAAGTTTCTCATAGTACTGAGGAAAATTATGCTGTAATTTCAATTGTTGGGCGTGCAAAAGAAGAAGAGGTAGTAGAAGAAGAAATTAGTGAAGGAGAAGAAGGCTCCGAGGAAGCTACCGTAGATTCTGAGGAAGAAGAGACAGCAAACGAAGAGTAACCCTGAGAAAGTACTGAAATAGGAAAGGGCGGGCATGAAGCTTGTGGCCGGCTTGGGAAATCCGGGCAAAGAGTATGAAGGAACGCCTCACAATGTTGGCTTTCAGGTGGTGGATATACTCCTGAAAAAGTTGGGTCTTGGCGAATTTCAGCAGAAGTTTCACAGTCAGTATTTGCGTACGACATTGAAAGGGGATGTATGTATTTTTCTAAAACCTCAGACTTACGTGAACCGAAGTGGTCTTGCTGTAGCTGAATGTGTAAATTATTACAAGATTCCTGTTCAGAATTTAGTGGTTATTTCTGATGATCTTGAACTGCCGCCAGGCAAAGTTCGTTTTCGAAACGGTGGCGGTCACGGTGGACACAACGGTCTACGTTCCATTATAGACTCATTAGGGGACAGGCAGTTCCGAAGAGTCAGGATAGGTATAGGCAGGCCTTCCGGAAAACAGGATGTGGTTGGACATGTTTTGAGTCGTTGGTCTATGGCTGAAGAAAATTTAGCTTTGAAAGGTATTGATCAGGTGCTGACTGAACTAATCAGTTTTTTGGAAACTTCAAAATTTGAGAATACTTCATTTTTTGTAAGTGATTAGGTTTGAGTATTTTCAACTTAAAAAATCAAAACGCATAATGTTTCTTGAAGAGAATGGCTTTAGAAGTTGGAATTGTTGGTTTGCCGAATATAGGGAAATCCACCCTTTTTAGCTCTTTAACCAAGGTAAAGGCAGTAGCGGCTAATTATCCGTTTTGTACGATTGATCCAAATATAGGAATAGTTCAACTGCGTGATCCACGGATGAAGCGTTTGATAGAACTTGTAACTCCCGACCGTATTGTGCCTGCAACCCTTCAGGTTGTTGATATCGCTGGACTTGTGAAGGGTGCTAGTCAGGGTGAGGGCTTGGGGAACAAATTTTTAAGCCATATTCGACAGGTTCATGCAGTAGCACATGTGGTACGTTGTTTTGAAGATCAGAATGTAGTGCATGTTGAAGGATTGATAGATCCCATCAGAGATGTAGAGGTTATTCAGACTGAATTGATATTGTCAGATCTTGAGCAGACTGAACGTAAAATAGAACGGCTTTCACGCCAACTAAAAAGTGACAGTTCTTTGGCACCACAAATAACTATTTTTGAGCGTCTGAGGGATTTTTTGGGTGAAGGTAAATTTGCACGTAGAATGGAATTCAGCGAAGAAGAAAGGACCTTGATAGCTGAATTAAATCTGCTGACTATGAAACCTTATCTTTATATTGCAAATATATCTGAAGACGGACTCAAAAACCAGGAAGACCATCTGGAGCGGTTGAATGAGTTAGCATTGGCAGAAGGGGTGGAAGTTATTCCTATTTGTGCTCAGGTAGAATCGGAACTGGCGGAAATGGAAGATGAGGAGTCTGAATTATTTATGGAAGAGCTTGGGATAAACAGTTCCGGACTCGACCAACTTACTAATTCCGGTTATAGGATGCTCGATCAGATTACTTATTTCACTGCAGGAAAACAGGAAGTGCGTGCCTGGGAAATCCGAAAAGGCACAACCGCTCCTGAAGCTGCAGGTAAAATACATACCGATTTCGAGAAAGGCTTTATCCGTGCCGAAGTCTTTCATTTTGATGACATCGACCGATTAGGTTCTGAATCATCAATAAAGGAAGCCGGTAAATGGCGTCTTGAAGGCCGAGAATATGTGGTGCAGGATGGAGACATAATGCACTTTCGTTTTAATGTTTAGCATTTGTCTATTAACAAATTGCCTAGAGCAAAGGAATTTACTTTTGCTTTTTCCTTGTTCACTAAGGTGGACTTATTGACATTTCAATAATCCGAAAGGAATATAAATGACAGGATATGAACTTGTTTTCATTACAGACCCTAACCTCAGCGAAAAGGATCAGGCGGTTGTATTAAAAAAATTTAAAAAAAACCTCACAGAATTTGGGGGTAAACTCATTCATGAATATGTATGGGGGCGCAGAAGATTGGCTTACGAAATTGCAGGTAATGATTTTGGTGTATATCACGCTTGGTACTTTACAGGTATTGGGAAAACTGTAGATGAATTACAGCGCCAATTTGGTTTCTCTGATGATGTTTTACGTAATCAAATTGTCAAAACAGAAGACCTTGATGCAGAAGCTTCATTTTTACATAACTTAATACCTCCTAGAGAGGAAACTTTAGGAAAAGATAAAGTTGAAAAGTCTGTCGAGGATGTAACAAAAGTATCAAAAATGACTGAGATTGAATCTGAAATTGAAACTGAGGCAGAAACTTTAGAAAAAGTTGAAACTGATTCCGTAGATTAAAGATTAAGAAGTGTGAAAGATACAGAGAAAACTACTCAATGACTCAGAACTGACTTTAAGCCTTTTGATTTTCATACAATTTTAGTTAGTATAATAAAACTTTTAGAAAAAATTAATTATGTTAAAAAAACGAAAAAGATCCCATCTTCGTCGTAAACGTATACCAACAAGTATATTGCTGCGCAGCAAACGCAAAGTTTGTCCTTTTAAAGAAGCTGGAATTGAACGTATTGATTATAAGGATGTTGAGTTACTAAAAAGTTATGTGACTGAAGGTGGAAAGATTATTCCAAGTCGTATTTCAGGAGTTTGTGCTGCTAATCAGAGGAAGTTAAAAATTGCAATTCGACGTGCTCGTAACCTTGCGCTACTTTCACCAATGAAGGGATATGTGGCGCAACAGGTTATTGTCAATCGAGGTATTTCGGAAAACTCAAATAAAGATCTATAGTAAATCAAATATTTATAAAATAAAGTACGAATCATGAAACAGCTACATACAAAATAAGGAAATGCCGTGAAGTTAATATTAATTGAAGATGTTACTAATTTAGGTTCTTTGGGTGACATAATTGAAGTAAAAGCAGGCTATGCTCGAAATCATTTGCTTCCAAAAGGGATGGCACTTTTGGCAACAGGTAAAGACTCTAAAGAATTACGTCACCGCTTGCAGCATCTTGAAAAACTGCGTGCAGGAAAAATTGCACTTGCTAATGAACAGGCAGAAAAACTCAATGCTCTTAAATTGGAAATCCTCCGTAAAGCCGGTCTTGGTGGAAAATTATTTGGTTCTGTTACGAACCGTGATCTGGTAGAATTGCTCAAAGAAAATGGCTTTGAGATAGAACGGCGAGCTATTTTGTTGAATTCACCCATTCGAAACGTAGGCACACATCAATTCTCTGTTCGAGTGCACACGGAAGTTACGGTAACATTACAAATCAAGGTAATTGGGGACATAGATGAAACATCAGCGTCTGAAATGTCCAAAGAAGAAGATTCTGATGTTCCTATAATGGACACTGCAGAACTTGAAGAACTTGAAGATCCCGAGAAAATTGAATAGGAGTTAATGCTACGTTCATTAAAGTTAAAGGCTTTTTAAGATTGCTGCCTTTAGCTTTTTTTGAGGAGATTATTGTACTACACTACTACCTATATCCTAATCTTTGATTCTATTCTCGATTTCTGTAGTTTCAATGCTGTCTTCCGAAAAAAGAAAACAAAATACAATGGTTCCCGATCCTTCATCGAGGACACACTCGCAAGCTTCTGATCTTAATGAATTGCTGCCTCATGACAAGATGGCAGAGCAGGCTGTGTTGGGAGCGATTATTATTCAGAATTCAGTACTTTTGCAGATTCTGGACATCCTTACTTCAGACGATTTTTTTTCTCCGGCGCATCAATTCATTTTTGCAGCCATGCAGGAAATGGCATCGCAGGAACCTCCTGTCCCTATTGATGAACTGACCCTTCTAAACCATTTGGAATCCAGACAGCAACTTGAACAAACAGGTGGGGTGGATTATTTAAATGAGTTGTCAAAGAAAACCCCAGTTGCCGAAAATGCTGAGTTTTACGCACAAATTGTAAGAGAAAAAGGTCAACTCCGTGACATTATCCTTACAGCCCATGAAGTTGCAAAACGCGGTCAGGAAGGGTCTGCTGAAAATATTTCTGATTTCATCTCTTCAGCTACTGAACGCTTGCAGTCAATAGATGCGCGTACACGTCTTAAAAGTTATACTCATCTCAAAGAAATTCTTGCTACAAACTTTGAAGAATTAGAGAAAATTTCTGACTCACCGGAAAATGTAACAGGAGTTCCAACCGGTTTTGCTGAATTGGACGAACTGACACGTGGTTTACAAAATGGCGATTTAATCATTCTGGCCGGCAGACCTTCAATGGGTAAAACGGCACTAGCAGTGAATATGGTACTTTATGCTTCAGCACATGCTAAAATTCCGTCACTAATCTTCAGTCTTGAAATGCCCAAAGAACACATTGCGATGCGACTGATATGCAGCGAAGCAAAAGTAAATAACAGGAAATTACTTGTTGGGGATCTAGAACAGGAGGATTGGGACAAACTGATGGAAGGTACTACAAGGATGATGGAAGCTCCACTGTTAGTAGATGACCGATCAGGTATTAATCCTAATTATGTAAGACAGGTGATCCGCCAGGCCAAAAAGGAATTTCCTGAACTTGGACTTGTGGTAATTGATTATGTTCAACTGATGCAGAGCAACATGCGGAATCCTTCACGAGAGCAGGAAATATCTGAAATATCACGATCATTGAAAGGTATTGCAAAAGAATTTTCTCTGCCATTGGTCGTTTTGTCTCAGTTGAACCGTGGGCTTGAGAGGCGTACTGAAAAACGGCCTATGATGTCTGATTTGCGCGAATCGGGTGCACTTGAACAGGATGCGGATTTGATAGTCTTTATTTACCGGGATGAAGTTTATAATCCTGATACAGAGGACAAGGGCATTGCTGAAATAAGTATTGCAAAACATCGAAATGGTGAAATAGGGATTAAACGCCTCGCTTTTATTGGACAGTATACTAAATTTGCCAATTTAGCTCTTGGTACAGGTAGTTGAAATAATTGCAGTTAACTTGAAAAGAGTAACTGCAATTCAATTATATGGGACTATAGTGATGTTCTTCAAAATCATTACGTTTAGACTAGTTTTCAAGACAAAAATCAGCTACGAAATTAAAATAAAGATGATTGATCTGCAAACATAAGTTAATCTGAAATATTTTTGATGATGCAAAACATAGAAGAATTGCAGGAATATCTATTCAGTTTAACGAATGGTGTAAATCTGTCAGGTCAAACAGTTACTGCTGCTCCAGGAGGCTTGCCGACTCCGTGTTTCCCGAATGTAATAGAGAAAGTTTTAAAGATTTTGACTGGGGACGAATGGGACGAACTGACTGAACGTGCACAGAATTACCTTAAATGGATTTCAGTAAAAGCTGAATGTATCGACGCTCTTGCTCCTAGACAAGAACATACAACGACACATGGATTTGAGTTGTTGGCTATGGACAGAGATGCAAATAGTTTTGGTGAAATAGTAGATCGTTCACAAGAATTATCTATTCCTTCGGTATTGGTACGTTTTGCTTCACTGGTAGCTACATTTCTGACTGTTCGTTTACTGAGACAACACATGGAAAGTGATCAGGAAAGTATGCCTTCACTGACATTTTCGCAAAATGTTGACTCTTTTTATTTGAATTATCCCCGAACATTAAAGATACTCTTGGAATTGTTTCCGGAGTATCATGAAATGTTTTATTTTGAAATCAATGAAGAAGTCACCGAAGATTATTTAACTACCATACGCGCACTTGCGGAAGATTTGGGAATACGGCTCGCTCTCGATGATACAAACAAAATGAATGTAAACGTGCATCATCAATTGCTGGACCTTGCAGATTGGATCAAGATTGACTTTCAGGCGACAGCGTATCTGGAAGAGCAGTTGTTGGGTGGTGAAGGAGAAAATATTATACAGCATTTTGAAGAATATGCTCATGGCGCAAGGTCTCCGGTTATTGTGTTTGAAGGACTTCAGGAAACTTCACCTTTAAAAGTGTTTTTTGAAGAACGTTGGAAAATTCTTGATACAGTACTTTACTATCAAAGCAGGGAGCGCTTGCCAGTTCATCCCTGGAACAAATATTTTGGTTTAATTCAGGACTATCATGAAGACAAATATGGGCTCTTTTTTAAAGGATTGATCAATGATAAATAAGTGTTTCCTAAGTCTTAATTTACGAATGGTTATATTATTATTATTTGTAAGTTCAGGAACGTTATCTGTTGTAACATGCAGTTCTTCAGACATACCTACAGAATCAAGTGCTGTGCCTTCAATTGTTTCCGGGACAGTCTTTGAGTCTGTGGTTGAATATGATGCGGGAGAAAACCCACTTGGCATTACCTTAGGAGATCTCAATGGAGACAACAAAAATGATATTCTTGTAACAAGTCCCAGGAAGCAGGATGGAATATCAACTACCGCAGACGGTAGCATGACTCTATTTCTTAATAATTCTTCTTCTACAAGTAGTTTCCCATTTTCATCAAGCACTATTAGTCCCGTTACCGCTGACTGGAGACAGGATGTGATTTCAGCTGATTTTACAGGAGATAACAAAACTGACCTGGTGGTTACACAAACAGATCAGGACAAAATTAAATTGTTACGAAACGACGGTAACGCTAATTTTACAGATAATGGTAGCTTGACTTTAGGTGATGTGCCGATCAAGCTGATTTCTGGAGACTGGAACAGCGACAATCAAATCGATTTGATTGTGGTAAATCGTGATAACAGCAGTATTTCTATTCTTCAAAACAGCAATGGAGTATTTTCTGTTTCTCAGACTTTGTCTGTCAGTGAGCATCCAATACAGGTTGCCAGCGCCGATTGGGATGGTGATAATGATACAGATCTGGCTGTTTTGTCAAAGGAGAGTACTATGGTTCAAATCTGGTTAAACAGCGGAAGTGGTATTTTCAGTGCTCAATCTAATACATATACAGTAGGCAGTTTGCCAATCGATATGATTTCAGGAGACTGGAATTGTGATTCAAATCAAGACCTCGCGGTTAGTAATTTTGGAGACAGTACCCTTTCGCTGATTTACGGAAATGGCACTGGAAATTTTGATTCACCCCTTACAATAAGTACTAGAAGTGGCCCAAGGACAATGGTTGCCGCGGATTTTGATAATGACAGTAAAATGGATTTTGTGGTAGGACACAAATTTCTTGTTAGTACGTCCGGATCAGCTCTTATTACAGGTGATTTTTCACTGACACTCAGTGACAATGGTTCCTCTACAGGTTATGTTACCCCTGTTTCATTTGCCGCTAGCCTAGATAAAGGGGGCGCTGCACCTGCTGATTTGGCAATTTCATACGTCGATAATGATTCTAAATTAGACCTTTTGATTACTCTGCCGTTTAGTAAAAAAATAGCACTGCTTTCCGGAAAACAATATTACGGTAATCTCTCCTGTCCCTGATTTTTATATTCAGATTGACTGGTGATGTTAACAGAACTACACTCTTAAAACTGTTTCTTTGGATATTGTTCAACTAAAGGATACTCTTTTATACTGTTTTTGTTATTCATTTTTTGAGATAATACAAAACATTCAGTGGAGTAAAATAACAAAGTACCTTGCTTTAAAAATATTTTAATTCAAGTACTACAAAAACACACATTCACAAAAAGGCAATATGCTGATTGTAGGAACATGGGGGGCTTTGTTGCTTTATATTATCAGTTGGATATCTGGGCTTTTCCCGCCTTTTGACAAAACTTCCAGCTCAAAGTTTCAGATATGGACTGAGCTTATAGGAATTCGAGTTGGCTGGATTATTCATACTTTTGCTTTGCTTGGATTATTATGGACTAAATCAGTATGGCCCACAACTTTTGTAAGTGATATACTTAGCGTTGCCTCATGGGTTAGTATATTGTTAATACAGGCCTTACCAGAAAGGCTGCCAAGTTTAGTTAACACGTCAATAGTTCGGCTTTTTGCAATTCTGCTGCTGGGGTTATCTCTCATTATTTTTCAGTTTCAAATCTCGACGAGTGAAATTGTATCTGATAAAACTTGGCTTTATCAGGTTTTGCTTGGATCTCACATAATCATACTTATAGCAGGTTATGTTATGCTGGGAGTCGCCTGTGTATCCAGCACCATCTTTCTATATCAGGAGCACCATCTAAAAACAAAACTCGTAACCTCGATGATGATCCGTTTCCCTGCACTGGTTACACTGGACCGTCTCAGTTGGCAGGGAACCCTATGGGGTTTTTTGGCTTTGAGTATAGGTATTATGCTGGGGATATTAATAAATAAAGATGATCAGTCTTTAATGGCAAACTTAAGATTTGGGGCATCGATTAGTGCCTGGTGTGTGTTTGCTATGCTATTACTGTTGCGCCAACTGCAAGTTATTCGTTCCAGTTGGAAAGCAATTTGGCCGATTGTAGGATTTAGCCTAGCATTAATGTCATTAATAGTGGAAATATTAAGATTGAATCTTCAAGAGTTCTAATAAATATAGTTATTTATCATATCAGCAAAGAACGTAATGCATAAAACTAATCCGCAAAAATGAAACAGGCTGCTAGTGAAAAAGATCTTTTAGACATTGAGAATGATATAGAGAGGATTCAAACTGCAATTAAAAATAAATTGGGTGTATCAAATCCTTTTTTAGCAGATATTGCTCACCATATAATTACTCCTCATAACAATTCAACTAGATCTAGGCTGTTGCTGCAAAGTGCAAATCTCTTTAAGAAACCAGATGAAGATGTGATTGAAATAGGTTGCACTTTAGAATATTTGCACACGGCCTCTGTGTTGCACCGGCATATTAAAAAGCCTGAAAACGCAAGGCGTCACATGAAGCATGTCCAAAAATTATGGGGCTCAGAGGCAAGTGTTTTGCTGGGTGATTATCTCCTTTCGATATCATTTCAAATCTTAACACGCTTAGGTAATTTGGACGTGCTGGAATGTGTTTCTCTCGCTACACAAAATATTTCAATGGGACAAGTGCTTGAAATTTCAGAGCCTACTCTCACTGCGTCTCCAAAACACTGGCGGAATGTAACTCGTGATAAAATTGCGGGGCTATTTGGTGCAGGCGCTAAAAGTGCTGCTTACTGGGCAAATGCTTCTCAAGCTACAGCATCTACCTTGTATGCATTTGGCGAAACTGTGGGCATGGCAGCTCAACTTAAAACCGAGCTTGATGTTATTGATGATGAGGAACGGTTTAAAGAGACATTGAAAGAAAAGGAATTATGGTTTCCTCTCTGCTTTTTACTTCACGAATGTTTAACGAAAAGTGAATTAAGTGAAATGACAGAAAAATTGCAGGAAGATTTTGAACTGGAGAAAATGATTAGAGAGCTTAGAGTGCTTTTCAAACAACATAATCTGCATGAAAAAATGAAAGCGGAGGCCGTGCTGGAGTTGATAAAAGCAAAAGAATGTCTTGAACAACTTGAATTGGATTCAACTTCTCTTCAACCTTTAACTTCATATTCAACGATTTGATATGCCAGAATCACTGAAAATAAAGATTGATTCAGCAATTGCAGAAATTGAATTAAACCGTCCGGACAAAGCAAATGCGATTGATGAAGATCTATGGTTTTCCTTAGAAGATTGTTTTCGTGAATTAGACGAAACTGAAGCAGTTCGAGTGTGTATCCTGAGCGGTGTCGGTAGTCATTTTACTTCAGGAATTGATCTTAAATTTTTACAGTCAGTAGGCCAGGAAGTTGAACATTTTAAATGTGAAGGGCGTAAACGTGAATATTTGCGACGCAAAATAATAAAACTTCAGGCTGCATTTACACAAATAGAAAAGTGTCGCAAACCAGTTCTAGCTTCAATTCACGGGGGTTGTATAGGTGCGGGTGTTGATTTAATAAGTGCCTGCGACCTTCGTTACTCAACAAGTGACGCAGTCTTCCAGATAAAAGAAATTGATATTGGGCTAACCGCTGATGTTGGAACTTTACAGCGGCTTCCCAAGTTGATACCACGTGGTATTGTTCACGAATTAGCCTACACGGCGCGTAAATTTTCTGGCGAAGAAGCACGTGAATTTGGTTTGGTTAACAGTTGTTATGTTGATCATGAATCCTTAATTAGTGAAGTCCGGAATATTGCTGAACAAATCGCAGGAAAATCACCTTTAGCCATTCGCGGAGTTAAGGAAATGCTATTACACTCGCGTGATAATTCAGTTGCAGACGGACTTGATTATGTAGCAACATGGAATTCCGCCATGCTTCTTTCTTCTGATTTGGAGGAGTCTTTAATGGCGATGTTGCAAAACCGTTCTGGTGAATATAAGGATTGAGGATTTTACATTATCTCTCGACTGTAGTCTACAATTATATTTTTCATGCAAGCGCTGTATCAATCGCTGAGCAGACAAAATTTCGAAATTATCTGGTAAAATTATATTAAATGATACCCCGCCTTAGTCATCCGGAAAGTACACCTGAAATTGTGCAAAGTTTTCTGGCAGAGCTGCGTCAAAGTAGTTTTTCAGGGGACATTCAGCATGATTATGGAACACGTCTTATAACATCAACTGATAACAGCATTTATCAGGTGCTTCCTCAAGCAGTTGTTTTTCCGAAAAACACAGGTGACATCGAAGCGGTGCTACTCTTAACAGCTCAGCAGAAATTTTGTCAAAGTATAAAAATTACAGCACGCGGCGGAGGTACCGGTACCAATGGGCAGTCACTTACTAAAGGCATCGTGCTTGATTGTTCGCGTTATATGAACCGTATTCTTGAAGTGAATATTAAGCAGGGTTGGGTACGTGTAGAACCGGGTGTGGTTCTAGACCAATTAAACGAACATCTTGTGCCGCATAGTGTATTTTTTGCGCCCAATTTGTCCCCGAGTAATAGGGCAACTATTGGTGGGATGGTCAATACAGATGCTTGTGGAAAAGGTTCTCGTATTTACGGACGAACCAGCGACCATGTTTTAGAGTTGTCTTGTGTTCTTTCTAACGGAGAAACTCTTGAATCAGTTCCTCTAGATGAAAACAATCTAAGTGCATACAAACAAAAACCTGGAGTAGCGGGTGAGGTGTTTAAAGTTGTTGATCAAATTGTTCTGGAAAAAGCAGATTTGATTGATGAAGTTTTTCCTAATATGAGCCGTTTCATGACTGGTTACAATTTAGCGAAAGTTTACGGTAATTCGGAAAAAAACTTTAACTTAAACTATTTACTTTCGGGATCGGAGGGCACATTAGCAGTTTTGAGTGAGCTCAAACTGCGTTTGACGGATTTACCTAAATACAAAAGACTCCTAGTTGTAAAATACGAACAATTTGATGATGCGCTTCGTGATGCACAAATTTTGGTTGAGAGTGATCCGGCCGCGATTGAGACAATTGACGAAAAAATTCTCAGTCTGGCAAAAGAAGATGAAATATATTTAAAAATTAAAGATTTCATTGAAGACGAAAAACTTAAGTCTGGGAAAATAAATCGACCGACTCGTACCATCAGTCTAATTGAATTTTGCGGAAACAATAAAAACAAATTGGAAAATCAGATTTCTGCGCTATGTAAAATCATTGATGCGAAGAAAAATAAATCTGGAGAAGCAACGGGTTACTACAAGACTGCTGATCCTCAGGAAATAAAAAGTCTGTGGAGTTTAAGAAAAAAAGGTGTTGGACTTTTGGGTAACACAAAAGGAGAGCGCAAACCACTGCCTTTTGTGGAAGATACGGCTGTTCCTCCGGAAAATCTGGCGATCTACATTCGTGATTTTCGTAAATTACTTGAATCATATGGTTTGGAGTACGCCATGTTCGGGCATGTTGATGTAGGGTGTTTGCACGTTCGTCCCGCGTTAGATTTGAAAAATCTGGAGGAGGAAGGCTGGATACGTGAGCTTTCAGATCAAGTGGTGGCGCTGGTTAAAAAATACGGTGGTGTGATGTGGAGCGAACACGGTCGTGGTTATCGTAGTGAATACACAGTAGAATTTTTTGGTGAAGAACTGCATCATGATTTAAGACGCATCAAAGAAGCGTTTGATCCGGAAAATCGTCTCAATCCGGGAAAAATTGTCACCCCGATTTCTCAGGGTACAGATAAAGTGGTGTCTATAGAAGGGCCTTTAAGGGGACATAAAGACCGGCAGATTGCTCCGGAATTGTTGAAGGAATATGAAACTGCAGTTAACTGTAACGGTAACGGTGCTTGTTTCGATTATTCATCTAAAAATGTGATGTGTCCTTCTTCCCGGATTACACGTAACAATGTCCATTCTCCGAAGGGCAGGGCTGGCATGATGCGGGAATGGCTCCGGTTGGTTTCCTTGTCTTCGGGAATAGAAGCTTCGACATCAAATAATTCAAGTTCGAATTTGAGCGGTTTTCTTCAGATGAACTCCGCTGCTAAAAATTTTTTCTATAGTTCCTACAACAAAATAAAAAATACTATTCGTAAAAATCATGGTGAATATGATTTCTCCCATGAAGTTTATAAATCAATGGCTGGATGTTTAGTCTGCAAAGCTTGTGTGACCCAGTGTCCGGTACATGTAAATGTCCCAGAATTCCGTTCAAAATTTTTAAACCATTATCATTCCAGATATTTACGTCCACTCAAAGATTATCTGGTTGGCTCAACTGAAACAGTCGGACGTTTATTTTCAAACATACCACGTACGGCAAACACGATAATAAAGTGGCCTTTGATTCGCAATTTTATGGAGGAAAAAATTGGTTTAAGAGATTTTCCTTCATATAGTCCTGAATCTGTTCGGCAACGTCTGCTTGATTCAAATGCGGCTGAATTCGATCTGGATAATTTTAACTCTTTTTCACAGCAAGAGCATGAAAGTAGTGTAATCTTTGTTCAGGATGCATTCACTTCGTTTTATGAGTCTCAGCTTGTGCTTGAATTTTATGAATTACTGAGAAAATTGAACTACAATGTTTATGTAGCGCCATTTCATCCAAATGGTAAACCACTGCTCGTAAAAGGTTTTTTAACCCAATTCCGTAAAGTTGCAGAAAAAAACGCAAAGTGGCTGTCACATATCGCGTGCTCCAGAATTCCCATGGTCGGACTTGATCCCAGCGTGGTTTTGACTTATCGTGATGAATATTTAAAAATTCTTGGAGAAAATGAGTTGCCTTTTAAGGTCCTGTTGCCACAGGAATTTTTAGTTATGAATTCAGCTAAACATAGTAATTATGTGGCTGTTGTTTCCAAAAAATTACAGGAATATCAATTGTTGGGACACTGCACTGAAAAAACCGATGCCCAGCTCTCACAGAAGCAATGGAAGGAAGTATTTGAGACATTTGGATTGTCACTGAGTCTGATACCTGCAGGTTGCTGTGGAATGGCTGGAACTTATGGACATGAAACAGAACATTATGAAGAATCACGTGGAATCTATGATTTAAGCTGGAGCGATAAAATTCCGCAAGATCCTTTTTTGCGACAAAACATTTTGACCACCGGTTTTTCCTGCCGTAGTCAGATAAAACGTTTTGAAGGTTTTCGGCCATTACATCCTCTTCAGGTTTTACTAAGAGAAATAAAATCGGGTAGTTTAGAAAACAGTTCAGCGTCTGCCTGACAATCTCAGTGAGTAAAGAATGGAAGAAATTAATTTTGAAGATTTTCAACAGGTTAAAATCCTCACAGGAACTATTCTGGAGGTGGACCTTAATCCGAAGGCATCTAAGCCGGCTTATGTGTTACGCATAGATTTTGGTCAGCACGGGATAAAAACCAGTTCAGCGCAAATAACAAAAAATTATCAACCGGAAGATTTAAAAGGTCTACAAATTTCGGCTGTTGTGAACTTTCCAGTAAAACGCATCGCCGGAGTTAAATCGGAGGTGCTGATACTGGGAGCCTATTCTGAAGATAATGGGGTAGTTCTGCTGACTCCAACGGAATCTGTTGAGGATGGATCGTTGGTCGGTTGAGTCTTTTTTAGCTTCATTGTTGAGTCATTCTGAATATTACTGATTAATGTGTCCTTGCTTTCCCAGAGCTCATTCAGACACTTCCTGACAGCTAATGATCCTCCTTTGCCCCTAATTGTTTCCAGTGACGGTACGTGTCCTTCTCCAAGCTTCAATGGTTCTATACGAACTACTATCCGAGGGACCCTGCCCTGCATCAAGTCAGTCAAATTTGGAGAAGAGTGGCCAGGATAAACCAGAGTTACGTTAAGTATTGCAGTCAGTTCGTCTCCTAAACTGCTCAAAACGGTGTGTATTCCACCAGCACGCGGCTTAAGTAAATGCTTGAAAGATGATTTAGTATTATCGTGTTTTGTTTTTGTGAAACGTGTACCTTCTGGATAGTTCAAAATTGTTACGGGATGTCCCAGTAATTTTTCACAGGACTTCTTCGCTGTTTCTATATCTTTACCGCGTAGTTCAGGAAACTTTATCAGGCTCTCTTTTGAATAACGTTTCATGGTCGGATATTCAAGCGCCCAAAGAGCTTGTCCCAAAAAAGGGACCCATACCAATTCCTGTTTAATGAAGAAACGCAAAAATGGAATCTTTTTGAAAAAAACACCTTGTGCGACTAGAATATCCAGTAGCGAAAGATGATTGCTGATGACAAGATATATTCCATCCGGACTTAAATTTTCCAAGCCATCAATATCCCACTCTATATGAAAAAATATTTTTAACAGGAAATTATTTGTTATGATGAAACCACCTGCAATCCAGTATGAAATTCGTCCCCAAAAATTACGCCATGCACTGATCGGAATTAATAATTTTATGGGGGCACACAGGCTTACAAGACTACCGTGAAATGCAGTGTTTAGTGTAATCAATATTATAAAAATAGGAGTCCGGATTATATTGGTCATAAGTAGTAGTAACAAAGCGTTAGCTAAATTATTTGAATGTCCACTTTATACAAAACTCAAAGCTGCTGAAACACTGTGATAATGACAGAATGTGTTAATTATTTCAAGTTGTTGAAATGAATCTAGACTAAAGTGAGTTAGTATTTTTGCTTGCAAAGCGTTGGATATCCTGTATATCCATTGGGGGGAATAACCAGTAATCGGGAACATAACCTGAAGGTGAAACCGATTTTGCTTGGTGGTTAAGGTGAAGACGATGACTGAATGAAAGCATTATTCTTGAGTGCTTCAACTGGAAAATTGGGCCAGAAGTGTTCTTGGGAAAAGGACCAGTATTTGATCCAATTAGAACTCCCTGAGGGATCTGTTTTGTCAAAGCAGCCAAAAATTGACAGCCGTTTCCGCAATGCTGGTTGGCCAAGACAATCAAACGTGTATTCCACTTTGGGGAATTTCTGTTACCGTTGAAAATGAACTTGGTCTCTATCCATTTTTCGGCAATTCCTTTTTCTCTTAAATGCTTCCCAAGGGCCTTCAACTGAAGACTTTTTTGCTCAAGCTGATCCTGACCTATTAGTAAACGCATCGATGAATGATGTAGGTTCCACTGGACCCGGTTTAACAGTCCTTTTATGATTGGAATTGTATGACGTTCCTTAACGATTACGTTTTTCCAATGGTTGCGGGTATAATGTTTCAACCATTTTTCAAAAAATGCAAAGCTCCCGTTTCTGTTACCTCTTACGTCAATAATAAGCGTAGAGGATTTTCTTAATTTTCGAGCTAATTTATGAAATTCTTTGACCGTTATTTCTTCAGAATTAGCATCCCTGTACCATCGTATATACGGCGTTCTTCCACTTATGTAATCATAAACAGGCGTTTCCGGTTGATTTAATTCTGCTTCCGGTATAAGCAGCGGTAATAGGATTTTTTGTTTTTCACCTGAATCATTTTCAAATATGCAATCAAGCGGCTCAAGTTGATGATTAGCTTGTTGCCCCATCATAAAAATTTCTTCAGACTGTCTCAGTGGTAAAATGGGAAAAAAAATCTCCTGTTGAGTTTTACAACCGACGTACCAGTGGTTTACTATCTTTTTATAAAAATTCATGGTTGGTAAGACTCTGAAACGCCCGTTATCATGAGCCAGGCGTATACCAGAAAAAAAAGCAACTTTAGGTTCAACACGAAGAACATAATGTCGATTTTTTATAAAAAGATCGGTTCTTAAATTACCGTCATTAGTGAATTCCAAAGACTTTATCAATTTTTTTTGAAAATGATGCGTCAGAATAGGATTTTTGTTTTTTGATAATTGATCCAACAAACTTTGGATTGCAGATTCCCATTTTACTCCAGACTTTTCAATGATTGGGGAACGTACATAGTTCTCTCGCAGCAAGCTTTCTACCTGTAAAATGTCTGCATGCATTAGATCTTTTGAAAGAAACAAGGGACCGTTCCCGGAAAAATCGAGGTTTGGGATTGTCTCGGTACCTTGAGAATTTACAACGTAGAATAATAAAAAGATAGACGTAATGCTAAAAGTTTTTGCAATTTGTTGAAACTCAGAAATACGGAATTTCTCAACTATTTTATAAAACAACTTAAATGCCTGTAAATATTTCATTTTGATCAATTTTAAGGTAATCACTAAACAAATCCATCCATTCTTTAAAATCAAGTGTCTCCGGACGACGAAGACTAAAACTTTCGCGCAGAGAATCCCCGCGATTTTGATACCATTCTGGAAAATGCTGGCGTATCCCGTTCATCAGAGTTTTTCTTCGCTGTTGAAACAACAGCTGACTCCACTTGAGGAAATGTTTTTCATTTTCAGGAGTGAGCCCGGAAGTACGAGGTAAAAGTTGTATTAACGCAGAATCCACCTTCGGAGCAGGTTTAAAAGATTCAGGTGGTATATTTGCGATAATTGTACGCTCAAATCCCAATGCTCCTACCAGAGACAAGGGGCCATAAACTTTTCCGGATTCAGGAGTTGCACAAATTCTTTCTGCAACTTCCAATTGCACCATGAGTGTTAAAGATTGCCAAGCATTACGGAAGGGTAGCATTTTTAGGATCAGTGGAGTTGTAATATTGTATGGCAAATTTGCTACCACTTTTGCAGGTGCAGGAATTAATCCAGAAAATTCTTCCGGACTCAGTTCCATGGCGTCCATTTCAAGCAGCGTGAATTTTTTTTCACTTTTGAAACGTTTTCTTAACATTATACACAATTCGGGGTCTATTTCTATGGCAGTGACTTCTGAGTTGCACTCTAGCAAAGCGGTAGTTAAGATGCCGAGGCCAGGACCAATTTCCAAGATTGAATCACTATTTTTAACATCTGCAGCCAGAACTATTGAATCAACCACTTCCTGTTGAATTAAAAAATTTTGACCCCACTTTTTTTTTGCCATTAGTCCTTCATGTTGGATGAATTTTGTATAATACAGAAAAGACGTTTGTTTAGGAAAATTAGTTTAAATATTGTTATTTTTTACAGAATTATTTTTCACTTAAAGCATAGTTGTATTTTAAAAGAGTGTTTCGATAAAAGCAAACCTCTGTTTCTTAGATTACTTTTTAAAAAAATGTTTGACTTATTGATCAGATTGAAATATTTTCAAGTAGGCATTTAAAATTATATTTATCTCCGATTCGTTGAAACCTAAGGGATCAACTATGGTTTGGCGAACGATAGGGCTGATAGGGAAACTGATCTGCCTCCCGAGTTTGGAAAGGAGAAACTCCATGATTGACCTGCACGGTCGAAATATTAATAAACTCCGTATATCCCTGACTGAGGTCTGCAATATGGCCTGCACATACTGCGTTACCAGTTTGAGTGATCATAAGCGTGTGCCTGATGAATTAAAAACAGAGCAGATGTTAAGATTAGTCCGGATGCTGAAGGATTATGCTGGAATAGAAAAAGTACGTCTAACTGGAGGTGAACCTTTACTGTATCCAAACCTGATCACGATTGTTTCCGGTATTCATGAAATGGGAATCACTAGCATAGGTATGACAACAAACGGTCAACTACTCGCCAGAAAAGCAAAAGATCTCGCTGAAGCAGGACTAAAAAATGTTAATTTTAGTTTGGACTCACTTGATCCTGAAAATTTTAAAAGGATGGGACGTGTTGGAAAACTTCATAAAACCCTTGAAGGTATTGATGCATGTTTAAAATATGGATTGAGTGTCAAAGTCAACATGGTGGTAATGAAGGGTGAGAACGATGATGAAATTGTTAAAATGCTTGAATATGGTGTAGTACATGGAGTCGAGATACGTTATCTTGAACTAATGGGTATGGGGCCTCTACACAAGAATGGTGATCAAAAATTGGTGAGTATGGAGGAAATACTTGAACAAATTTCTGCCAAGTATGATGTTCAACTTGTTTCATCAGAATCAGACTCAACTTCGATTAGATACTGGGTTCCGGGTGGTTATTTTGGAATTATTCCTAATAATAGCGCTCCATTCTGTTCTACCTGTTCACGTTTACGTTTAACTTCCAATGGACAGTTAATTGGTTGCTTAAGTAATCCCTCAAGAGTCTCAGTTAGTCATTTATTAGAGCAAAATGATCCTGAAGATGCACTGCAAAAACTTGTGAAAAAATCGATTTCCTACAAACAAGATGTAACTTTCACCGGTTCTTCTCTTGTCATGTCAAAGGTAGGTGGTTAGCCTACTTATATGTAAGGTAGAGTAACACTTGCGTTTTATCCCTGCTTCCTGTAAAAAACTATAATCCTTTTAGAGCGAAACTATAGTTGGACACAACAAAGTTTTGAACCACATTTTTTTAAGAAGCTATCTCTATGCGAGCATATTTTTTACTAACCACGGTTGCCATTCTTGGCATAAATGTGGTTTCTTTCTTTTATCTCCCGGAAGTTCTCTGGTCAATGGTCGTTTTTGGACCGCTTATTTTGCTAGGATTGTATGATATCACGCAAAAATCTCACTCTATCCTGAGAAATTTTCCTGTATTAGGGCATATGCGTTTTCTGCTTGAGGAAATTCGTCCAGAAATTTACCAGTATTTTGTGGAGTCAGATACGAGTGGGCGTCCTTTCAGTAGGGAACAGCGAACTGTTGTCTATTCACGTGCTAAAAATACAAGGGACACGATCCCTTTTGGTACTGTAGAAGAGGTATATGAGACTGGATACGAATGGGTCAACCACTCACTCAGCCCAAAGAAAATGGAGCATGGAGATGTACGGGTAATGATTGGTGGACCTGAATGCAAACAGCCATATTCTTCCAGCATCCTCAATATCTCCGCAATGAGTTTTGGTGCATTGAGTAAAAATGCCATTATAGCTCTTAATCAAGGTGCTAAAATGGGAAGTTTTTCCCACAACACTGGAGAAGGAGGAGTAAGTCCCTATCATCTCCAGGGAGGTGATTTGGTTTGGCAGGTTGGAACAGGTTATTTTGGTTGCCGTGATAAAGAGGGTAAATTTTGTTCTGACAGATTTACTGATAATTCGTCCAGAGAACAAATAAAGATGATTGAAATAAAGCTCTCTCAAGGCGCAAAACCAGGACATGGTGGAATCTTACCTGCAGCTAAACTCACAGAGGAAATTGCAAAAATTCGCGAAGTGCCTATGGGGCTTGATGTTGACTCTCCGCCAGGTCACTCTGCATTTTCTAACCCTCTTGAACTGATGGAATTCATCTCTAAGTTACGTGAACTTTCCGGAGGGAAACCTATTGGTTTTAAGCTATGTGTTGGAAAACGCAGGGAATTTATCGCGATATGTAAAGCAATGCAAGAAACCGGAATATTACCGGATTTTATTAATGTAGACGGCGGGGAAGGAGGAACCGGTGCTGCTCCTATGGAATTTTCAAATCACATCGGAACTCCGCTGGTCGAGGGTTTGATTTTTGTGCATAACGTTTTGGTTGGATATGACTTACGGGAAAAAATTAAGGTTATAAGCAGTGGTAAAATGACATCTGGATTTGGACTGGTAAAACGTCTTGCTTTAGGAGCAGACATTTGCAATTCGGCAAGAGCTATGATGATGGCACTAGGATGCATTCAGGCTAGAAAATGTAACTCGAACGTCTGCCCGGTAGGAGTCGCTACACAAGATAAAAGTTTATATCAAGCGCTTGTTCCTGAAGACAAGAGTAGACGAGTTAATAATTATCATAAAAATACTGTTGACAGTGCCTGCCAAATAATGGGGGCAATGGGATTGGGAAGCGCTACAGAATTAAGGCCATGGCACTTGATGCGTCGAATTGAGGCTTACGAAATCAGAAACTTTTCAGAAATATACGAATATATCGAAGCGGGATCTTTGCTACAAAAAAACAAACCTGAAAGTTATGCTCGAGCCTGTGATGCAGCGCGTTCTGATAGTTTTACTGCTATAAATTAAAGAAATTAATTCAGGAACAATTTTTAAAGAATATCCTGAACCTATAACTGATAACTGAAAAATATTATGAAATCATCTGATTTATTTATCAAGGTACTTGAGGAAGAAGGGGTTGAATATATTTTTGGTGTTCCAGGTGAAGAAAATCTGGATTTCCTCAATTCACTAAAAGACTCATCAATCAAACTGATCTTGACACGACACGAACAAGCTGCAGGATTTATGGCTGCTACCTACGGACGTCTAACTGGTATGACAGGAGTATGTCTATCGACTCTTGGGCCTGGAGCCACGAATCTTGTAACAGCTGCCGCATATGCTCAACTTGCTGCTATGCCGATGGTTATGATTACAGGTCAAAAACCGATTAAGCATAGTAAGCAGGGTAGGTTCCAAATTTTGGATGTGGTTGAAATGATGAAACCATTAACAAAATACACTCATTCGATTGTGAGCGGTAATAACATTCCCTCGCGAGTAAGAGAAGCCTTCCGGATTTCTCAGGAAGAACGCCCCGGAGCGGCGCATTTGGAACTGCCGGAAGATGTTGCCGGAGAGGACGTTAGTGAGACTCAGCCTTTACCGCGTAGCCGTGCGCGTCGTCCAATTGCAGAAGGGAAGGCAGTCAAGCAAGCAGTGGAAATGATTGAGAAAGCAAAAAGTCCGTTGCTTTTAATTGGGGCAGGATCCAACCGTAAGATGCCCGCCCGTATGCTGCGCTCCTTTGTGGATAAAACTAATATTCCGTTTATCAGCACGCAAATGGGAAAAGGAGTCCTTGACGAACGAGATCCTTTGTTTCTTGGAAATGCAGCACTTTCAGCTAATGATTTCCTGCATCGAGCTATTGCGAATGCGGATTTAATTATCAATGTTGGTCACGATGATATTGAAAAACCTCCATTCATTATGGAAAGTGATTCATTTGAGGTAATTCATATTAACTTCTCATCAGCTGAAGTTGATCCTGTTTATTTTCCTCAACTTGAAGTTATTGGTGACATTTCTAACAGTATTTGGCAAATAAAAGAGAGAATTCTTCCGCAGGGTTCGTGGGACTTTAGTTATGCCTTAAAGGTCAAAAAAGCAGTAGATGCACACCTTCTCGAAGGAGCAGACGACCCGCGATTCCCGATGCTGCCTCAACGTTTTGTGGCTGATGTAAGGGAGGCAATGCCCTCTAATGGTATAATCGCTCTCGACAATGGTGTTTATAAAATATGGTTTGCTCGTAACTATAAAGCTTACGAACCTAACACAGTTTTGCTTGACAACGCTTTGGCCACTATGGGCGCAGGCCTACCTTCGGCTATGGGTGCGCATATGGTTCATCCGGATCGCAAAGTAATGGCGATTTGCGGAGATGGTGGCTTCATGATGAACGCGCAGGAACTTGAAACTGCGGTCCGCCTTAAAATGAATTTAATCTGCCTAATTTTACGTGATAATTCATATGGTATGATCCGATGGAAGCAGGCAAACTTAGGCTTTAAGGATTTTGGCCTGGAATACGACAATCCTGATTTTGTTAATTTTGCGAAATGTCACGGAGCACACGGATATCGAGTGGAAAAAACTGAAGAATTTGTTCCACTATTGAAAAAATGTCATGATATACCCGGAGTTCATGTGGTTGAACTACCAGTGGATTATTCCGAAAATGATCGAATTCTTAATCACGAAATTAAAGAAAGAAGTCAAAAAATTTGAAGGGATTGAGAGGGAACATTCTGAATGAAAAACTATGATCTGTGCGTAATCGGCGGAGGTCCATCAGGTTATGCCGCTGCAATGCGAGCGGTAGATTTTAATAAAAGTGTCCTGCTTGTTGAACGTGACCGTATTGGTGGTGCTGGAATTTATGACGGTGCGCTTTCCTCTAAAACATTTTGGGAAATTTCCAAAGAATACTCTTCCTTCTGTAAAAAAATGCAACACTACGGTTTGGAAGAACCTGTTGTGCATTTTAAGAATGTTCTACAAGAAGTAAATTCCGCAGTTTTTGAACGTTCAGATCAACTTGAAGAACATCTGAGGTTGGTTATTAAAAAGCGACCGGAGTCATTTCGTTTTGTCAAAGGAAACGGACGTTTAATCAGTGAAAATGAAATTGAACTGGAATCTGAATCCGGAAAAGAAAAAATATTTGCAAAAAATATTATAATTGCTACCGGAAGTCGCCCCCGGAAAATCCCCAGTATTACAATTGATGAAGATATCATCATGACCAGTGACGGTATCAGTTCCCTTGAAGAGTTCCCGGAAAGTCTGGTAATCCTTGGTGCTGGAGTCATTGGCTGCGAGTTTGCCACTATCTTTTCCAATTTTAAAAAAACAAAGGTACATATAATTTCGAAAGACGACCGGATTTTGCCTTTTGAAGACCCTGATCTCGCTCTTGTGGTTGAGTCAAATTTAGAAGCTAATGGGGTGCTTATTCATAGGGAATCAAAACTTGAAAAAATGGAAATAGAAAATGGTCGAGTGGAATATATCCTTGTACATCCTGACAGGAGAAAAGAGGTTTATCATGCGGAAAAAGCCTTGGTATCAGTGGGGCGCATTCCAAATATAGAAAATACAGGTTTGCGAGAATTAGACGTTGAACTGAGTGCTGCAGGGCACATTGTAGATAATGATACTCAAACCAGTATTACTAACATATACGCAGTGGGAGATATTACCGCAGACATTGCACTGGTTAACGTAGGAGAGCTTGAGGGGCGACATTCAGTAGAAAAAATGTATGGTAAAGGAAGACGTAAAATGCTTTATGAAAATATTTCAACAATTATGTTCCTCAATCCTGAAGTAGCTGGGGTTGGGATGAATGAACAGCAAGCACAAAAAGCAGGACTTAATTACCGGCTTGCCAGCTTTGATTACCGCTGCATTCCTCGTGCTGTGGCGATGCGTAATACTCAGGGTTTTTTCAAAATTCTTGTAACTGATGATGATAAAATGAGAATCCTTGGATTACGTGCAGTTGGCGAACACGCTTCTAGTGCGATTCAGGCTGTTGCTTTGTTGATAGCTACTGAAAAAGGTATTGATGAATTAGCCGAATTAATACATCCCCATCCATCAATTATTGAAGGTATACAAGAATGCATACGAATGCTTCTTGGAAAATCAATATATAAACCCTATATTTTTCAGGAACTTCTAAACTGTAGACACTTCAAGGATGGTAAATACATTGATTGAAAAAAACTGAATCTACCCATTTAATAATAGATAATCTAATTTAATGCTTAGCACAAAAATTATATGTACCATTGGTCCTGCCAGTGAATCAACTGATATGTTGATGGATCTTGCTAGAGAAGGGATGAATGTCGCACGACTAAATTTTTCCCATGGAACACATAGTTCTCACCAACAAATTATAGAAAAAATTCGTGAACTGAATAAACAAAGACAATTTCCGGTTGCAGTTTTAATGGATACGCAAGGGCCGGAAATCAGGACAGGAGACCAGGAAATTAAGCTTGTCCCCGGGGAACGCATTACCATCAATACTCCTCCAAATAAGGAAAAAGAAGGTATACTGTTTGTAGACTATCCGTACCTGATAAAAGATCTGGAAATTGGCAATCGTATTTCGATTGATAGTGGTTTGATGTGTTTGGAGGTTTTGGCAAAAAGTGAAATAGGTCTGGAATGTGAAATAATTTACGGAGGTTGTGTCAGGGGACATAGACACGTCAATTTACCCGGAACTATTGTTAAATTGCCAGGAATTACAGAAACTGACAAGCAAGATATTTTATTTGGAATTGAGCAGAATATAGACATAATCGCGTTGTCCTTTGTTAGAAACGCCGAAACGATAAGGGAAGTCAGGGACTTGTTGGGAGATAGCTCTGAGCATATCAAACTTATTGCCAAAATTGAGAATCAGGAAGGTGTTGATCGTCTCGAAGAAATTGCCAAAGAAGCCGATGGCGTAATGGTCGCACGCGGTGACTTGGGAATTGAGGTTGAGATGGAAGATGTTCCTCAAATTCAAAGACAGATTGCTTTCTTGTGTGCAAAATACGGTAAACGTCTGATTGTAGCAACTCAAATGCTCGAATCGATGATTGAAAACCCTGTTCCAACGAGGGCAGAAGTCTCTGATGTTGCAAACGCAGTCTTTGAACAGACTGATGCAATTATGCTTTCAGGAGAGACTTCTGTTGGAAGATATCCTGCCCATTCAGTGGAAATACTGGCGAGGATTGCGAGACGTACCGAGGATTATCCGGGATTAAATTCTACTGAAAAATTAGTGAAAGTTCAGCATGGACAACATTTGGCGGAATCTGCTATTCAAATTGCTACTAATTTAAAAATACGTGCAGTTGTTGTGATTACACGTAATGGCCGGGGAGCACGCTATCTCTCAAATCTCAGGCCACATAAGATTAACATTTATTCGTTTACAAATAGTGTTAAAGTCTTGTCTTCGATGATTCTCTATAGAGGTGTTTATCCTTTTCTCATGGAATTGCAGGAAAATCCAGAGATGAGCATTCAGGATGCATTAAGTATTCTTCATGAAAAGGAAGGTTTTGAGCCAGAAGAAAAAGTAGTTGTGCTGGCTAACATTCTTACGGGTGAAGGTTATTGCACGTCTCTGCAGATACGATCTATTCCGACTATTTAGCTTGGTTACGTTCAGCAACTTTGTTTTATAAGTTAGAACTCGCTGAAAAAACGAGAGTGAGTGATTCTCGTGTAAGCTTTCTTGTTTCCGTGCTTCCACTGTATAACCAGGCTTTCCCTGAACCGGAAGTATATATCGTACCTAATGTGAGCGAAGATGAGGACGAGTAAGAGGTGTACCCAAAACTTGCGCCATGGATATCTAAATATTCGTACGGAGCTGTTGTTGATGAATCCGGTATGGGAAGGTTTGTATAGTTGGTGAACAAACCAAAACGTATTGCATTCGTAGGATTGAGGTAATATTCCATACCGCCTGAGTAGTTCAAGATGTTCGCACGTCCTATTTCTGATGTCTGGTAATAATCAACGTCTATTGTATAGAGTAGCGAAGGAGTCGGGAAATAAGATATTCCCCAGGCCAAGTGCAGGGGAAACTTGCGTTTTTCTTCTGAATTAGTGCGATTCATTAAGGTTAATAGACTTGGTGTACCGGTACTGTTATCTGTGTTGTGAAAAGAAACATCACCCTGAAAAGATGAGTTAAGTAGAACAGATTGATCTACTGTCATGCCAACTGTGAGCAAACTCCAAGGACTCCACTGCAAACCAATTTTAGGCATCAAACCATCTTCTCTCAGCTTCCTGCTTTCATAATAAACCTCATATCCATTGTCATCAGCACTTTCCAAGAAATAGTGGTATTGACGCATAAAACTGCGGTATTGATAATATAGAGTCAGTCCAAAAGAAAGGCGGTCTCCAAATTTCATTGCTGCTGAGGGTCCCATAAGGTAAGTTATGTCCTCTGAGTGAAGACTTTGATAATATTTTTTTACAGTGCTGAGAGGATTATCAAATACCAGATCCTGGTGTTCGATAAAAGCTTCAGGAACAACGTATGAAAAACAAAATGAATAATTTTTGTAATTTTTCAGCACGCCAAAATAGTTAGGTACCAGCGCTTCGCTTTCACGAACCCAATCTTCAGTACCAATCGCTTCGGAGTATACTGTTTTCATTTTGTGCAGCATATTACCACTACCTGAAAGACTGTCTCCAACCGCATAGGCAATTCCGGCTGGGTTGTAGTAGCATCCAGTACTGTCATCTGAAATGGCCACGTAGCTACCACCCATTGTTGCCGCACGTTCACCGATCAGCATATTTTTATAGTGAGCATTATCAGCGTGCAACTGCATGGGAGCAAAGACGACACAAATCAAAATACTAAAGTGAAACCATAATTTTCTTAAAGCGTTTTTCATTTGTCTTTCCCTGAATTTTGTCCAGCCCATTCCTGTTAATAAACTCATTGAGTTTGCTGTATCTGAATTCAATAGTCGGGTGAGTTTTAGAAAGTACTACAGCTTTACCTTTTGCCAAATGCGGTTTTAAGGATTTTAAAAAATCTAGATAACTTCGTGGATCGTAACCTGTTGCAATCAGCATTTCCAGTGCTTTTTGATCAGCATCGAGCTCATCATCTTTGGAGAGACCTTCTTCCATCAGCATTTTAAATGCAAGGTCATTCAGACGTTCTATTGCGATTTTTGCGCTGAGAGAAGCACCACCTAAGACTTGGGCTATTCCTGATGTAACCGAACTGTCAGTACTTTGAAGTTTAAGTTTGCGGATAATGTGTTTTTGACCTACGTGCACCAGTTCGTGAGCCAATACACCCGCGAGTTGTGCTTCATTTCGCATTAGCTTAAGTGCTCCCAGAGTGACAAAAATATAACCCCCGGGGGCTGCAAAGGCGTTAATATCTTCGGTATCTAGAATGCCGAAATAATATCTAATTTCCGGGCGTCCGAGTTGCGCGGAGATACCTGTTCCAATTTGGGAAACATAGCGGACCTTTTTCTCGTCCCGTAGGATTTTATATTTCCCTAGGATTTTAGCAGCAACTCCACGGCCAAAATCAATTTCACGGTCAGTATTTGCTTCCTGATTTTTCCAAAATATATGATGTGCACGCAAGCGGGATTCATGTGTCTGTGCTGAGGAAGCAAAGCAAAAATAACAAATGGAAACGAATAACCAGAGATAGTTACGTAATTTTTGCATTATTAATTACTCTGTTAGGGTTAAAAATATTACAGAGTTTTCTTCATCGAATGGTCTATTTTCCAACCACTCCAGTGCAGCATAATCCGTTTGAAATGGACTGATTTTTTTGCCTTTGCTGTCCAATAAACCCTTCACACCGACAACCGCGGAAAAGGTGCGTAACCTTAGTCTACGGCCTGATGCAGACTGGAGTTGAACTTTTTGTCCTAAAATCAGTTTTTTCCTTTTAACAGGAAATTTTGAGATTTGCCCACGTAAAAGCCATCCCTGATTTTCTCCAGCTTTAACCTTTTGCCAAATTCCTTTGCTCACTAACGGTAGTACTTTTGTACCTCGTTTCAGTTTGAAGGAACTTTTGCTATGAATAGAAGGTTGCTCGCGCAATACCGCTCCCATTCCCTTAATATAACCTGTATTATTAACTGCGAATACTGAGGAAAGAAAAAAAGTCAATAGCAGGAAAATACCCGCAAAAATTTGTAGGAAAATATTTATGCTATGAAAACTAGAGTCAAGTTGTTTTTGAGACTTGGTTATCATTTTTTGAAAATAATAGAGGAATGATAAAGAAAACAACTCCTAGGCTAATGAAACAATCGGCAAGGTTGTTGACGAAGAAACTTGTTTCATACCAACGAAAGTGGAAAAAATCCGTTACATAACCATATACCACTCTATCGATTAAATTTCCGGCCGCACCAGGTAAAACACAGACAAGTCCTGAACGAGTAAAAAAGTCTAACTCATTCCAGTAGCGTGTTTGATAAAAGATCATTGCGATCACTGCTACTGAAGATACCCCAACTAACAGAGGAATGCGAAAAGAATCTGATATATCTGAAAAAATGCTGAAACTTATACCACGGTTTTGAACATGAGTTAAGTCTATGAAATTTGTTAACAGCTCTGTTATTTCATATAGAGGGATTTCCGCTCTAACCCATATTTTTGAGCCTAGATCAAGCCCCAGAAGTAGTATCATGATTAGCAAGCTTAATCTGAAGGAAGGTGTTGATAATGTTTCAAAAGTATTCAAGCAGCTTGCCCCGCAGAAGAAATTAAATCTGTGATATTTATTGGATTCTGTTCACGAAGTTGCATGTCTCTAATAACCACCTTCTCCTGTTTCAATTCTTCCGGAAAAAGCAGTATCGCAAATTTTGCACCGGATTCATTTGCCTCATGGAGCGATTTCTTCATTTTTTTCATGCTAAAATTACAATCCACAATTGCACCTTTTGAACGTAATTCATTCGCAATTTTTAATGCGATTCCGACCTGTTCATTGTCAAAAGGAATTATAGTGTAATCCAGTGTACGCGTCAACTCCGGAAAGCGTTCCAACTCTCTAAGTACATCTAAAACAACCACATCACCAAATCCGAAACCAACCGCAGGCACGGATTTTCCGCCGTATGTTGAAAGAAGAGAATCATATCGCCCACCACCGCAAATTGCGCGGTGCTGTTTTTCGGGACTGTTGATCTCAAAAACAGCACCTGTGTAATAAGATAATCCTCTGACGATGGAAATATCAAATTGCAGATAATCGCTGTATCCTGCAGTATCCATTAACTGTAGCAAGTGTTGTAATTCATCTATACCCTCTGTGTGCTGCAACTCTTCTTTCAATTCCTGCAGGTTCGTTTTTGTTAAATATTCATTTAAATGCTGTACCTGCGAAGATGTCATTCCAACATCTTTCAGCATTGTGCCTAGTGTCTCAGGAGATACTTTGTCGCGCTTATCCATGATAACGAGAATTGCGCTATGGAGTTTCTCCGTTACATTCAATTGACTAAGTATAGCGTTTAAGATGCGACGGTCATTGATAAAAACACGAATATCTTTTGCAGAAAGTCCCATTGATTCACATGCCGATATGAGTAGCATCAGAATTTCTGCTTCTGCCACCATATCCGGTTGACCGATGATGTCTGCATTCCACTGAAAATGTTCACGCCGACGACCTTTGGTCATACGTTCATAACGAAAACATTGTGGCATCGAAAACCATTTGATTGGGAATAATAATGATTTTGTTCTTTGAAGAACCAGCCTTGCCAGTGATGGTGTCATTTCCGGGCGCAGACTTAAGCGCCTACCTCCCTTGTCTTCGAAGCTGTATAGCTGTTTACTTATTTCATCACCTGCTTTCCGAATATAAAGCTCCTCATGTTCCAATACACATGTATCATATTCTTCAAATCCGGCTTGTTCCGAAACACTGCGCCAAACTTGAAATAACCAGTTGCGCATCCGCATTTCGTCAGGGAAGAAATCACGGGTCCCCTTGACAGGCTGTAAGTCAATCATAATCTATATATTCTTATGCTGTGTATTAAAAATATTGAATTTGCTGAGGGACCTTCACTGTTGAAAAGCCAATTCTGGGATTTTTTTAAAGTCATCCCAGGCCTGAGACATAGCGGAACGATTTCTTAAAAGGTATGAAGGGTGAAATGTCGGCAGCGTTGTCCAATTTTCGTATCGCATAATTCTCCCGTGCGCCTTGGTAATTCCAGGCAGTTCCGGAATCAAAGTCTTTGAGGGCACATTACCCAGCGTGACTATCAATTTCGGATTTATTAATTCAATTTGTTGTCTCAGGGCAGGCATGCAGCATGAAATTTCTGCTGGCGTAGGGTTCCTGTTATTAGGAGGTCTGCATTTTACAATGTTGGTAATGTATACATCCTGCCTTTCAATTCCTAATGTGTTTATCATCTTGGTCAACAACCTTCCCGCCCGCCCTACAAAAGGCTCTCCCTGAGCGTCTTCTTCTGCTCCAGGACCTTCTCCTATAAACATCACTGCTGCTTGCTGAATGCCTCGGCCAAAAACCAGATTTGTCCTGGTTTTCCCAAGTTCACACTTTTGACAAGATTTATACTTTGCAGCTAATTTTATCAAGCTTGAAAAATTATCAGTGGTTTTTTGCTGAGGTGGAAATTGAGCAAATACCTCTGTTACGGTTTTTTTCATTACTGCTGAATTACTTTCCTTGAAAGCTGAAATACCTGTTGAAGGTGGATATACCGCAGTATCAATTTTTTCATCATTAATTTTTAGCACAGGTTGATTTTGTGCAGACAGTTTGTAGTTAGCGCCTTCGAGCTTTACAGTTATTTCAGTTTTTGTACACATCATTTCTTCTAACCCATCCAGCAACAGCTTCAGCTTTACTTTGGGCATAGCTTCGATATTAATGTAATTTAGCCCTTTTTTATGAAGAGATTGCAATTGATTTTCTAATTGCAACAACAACGTTGGATAGTCCAAAATTTTCTCTGTTAAGAATGATTTTTGTATAACTGTTTATACTTGCCGTGCTCTCATACTCATTATGAAATTTGCCAAACTAAATTCTACTATTTTTGTATATTTATAAAATATAACGACTTAAATCCTGATTTTTCAATAAGTTAGAAATTCGGCTTTTAATATATTCCGGAGTTACAGATATCTTTTGACCTTTCAATTCCGGCGCAGTAAAGCTAACTTCTTCAAGCAGTTGCTCCATAACTGTGTGAAGTCTGCGTGCACCGATATTTTCGGATTCTTCATTAATTTGACAGGCAATTTCCGCAATGGTGTCAATTGCGTCTTTGGTAAATTCCAACTCAACACCTTCTGTTCTCATCAACTCTGTATATTGAACTATCAGTGCATTTTTTGGTTCAGTCAGAATTCGCACAAAATCTTCCCGACTGAGTGACTGTAATTCAACACGTATTGGAAATCTTCCCTGCAGTTCCGGAATCATGTCAGACGGTTTTGTAAGATGAAATGCTCCTGCGGCAATAAAAAGGATATGGTCTGTTTGAACTGGTCCATATTTGGTGTTGACGGTTGAACCTTCCACAATCGGTAACAAATCTCTCTGTACGCCTTCTCTGGAAACGTCTGGTCCCTGAGAATGGCTTCGGCGCGAAGCTACTTTATCAACTTCATCCAAGAAAACTATACCGCTTTGTTCAACACGTGTTACTGCTTCACGTGATACTTCTTCCATGTCAATAAGTTTGCTGACCTCTTCTTGCTGCAAAATTTTTCTCGCTTCATCAATACTGACACGTCTCCGTTTTGACTGTTTGGGCATCATATTTGAGAGCATGTCTCGAATATTCATGTCCATATTGTCGTTCATTGAAACCGGCATAAATTCCATCACAGCACCGGAAGGGCGTTCGGATACATCCAGCTCAACCATGCGATCATCTAAAACTCCGGAGCTAAGTTTTTTCCGGAATTTGTCTCGAGTCGGGTTTTCCGTTTTATTAACTGAAGATTCTTCATCCTTTTTCTCTGCCGGAGGGAGGAGTAGATCCAGTAGACGCTCCTCTACCATTTCTTTTGCGGCTTCCTGTTTGCGCTCCATTTGCTCATGACGTACCATATTGACTGAATAATCTGCCAAATCGCGAATCATTGATTCAACATCACGTCCCACATAGCCAACTTCAGTAAATTTGGAAGCCTCAACTTTTACAAAAGGAGCATTGACTAATCTGGAAATTCGACGAGCAATTTCAGTTTTGCCGATACCTGTTGCTCCGATCATTATGATGTTTTTTGGTAAAATTTCATCTTTTAAATCTTCATCAAGTTGTAGACGTCTCCAGCGATTGCGTAGAGCTACCGCTACAGCTTTTTTTGCGTCAGTCTGACCTATTATGTAACGGTCCAATGCTACTACCGTTTCCTGCGGCGTCATATTTAGTTCTGTTGCAGATTTCATTTGTTTAGTATTTCAATTCTTCGTAGGTAATTTTGTCATTGGTATAGATACAAATATCAGCGGCAATTTTCATGGATTTTTCTGCAATTTTACGTGGGCTGATTTTCGTTTCCATTAGAGCACGTGCAGCTGCAAGGGCATACATTCCTCCTGACCCTATTCCTATCAGTCCATCATCAGGTTCAATTACATCCCCGTTTCCTGAAATAACAAGTGAGGCCTCTGCACTTGAAACCGCGAGTAATGCTTCCAGATTACGAAGCATTTTGTCTGTCCTCCATTCTTTGGCAAGTTCAACAGCTGAGCGAAGGAGCTTCCCGTTGTACTGCTCGAGTTTTTCATCAAATTTTTCAAAGAGAGTGAAGGCATCTGCGGTTGAACCAGCAAAACCAGCAATAACCTTTCCGTCAAAAGTGTTGCGCAGCTTACGTGCCGAAGGTTTCATAATGGTGTTCTGCATGGAGACTTGTCCGTCGCCCGCCATTACAATTTGGTTGTCCTTGCGTACGCAGAGAATAGTTGTCATAAGTTTGTATTGTAATTTGTTTATCTAGACTTCATATTTATCATAGCAGTTGTGAAATTTTTGTCCAGACGAGAGAAAAACTCGTCGAAATTCAATGTGGGAATTTTGGTTATTGTTCATGTATTGCTAAAAAATATGCCACAACATATTTATATCCGCTCCAGAGAGAAATAACAGTTGAAGCCCATAGAATGACAATTCCAACCTCATGGGTTGGGATTCCAATGGTTGGGTAGTGAATGATTAGGAAGCCCACTGCAAACATTTGTGAGATGGTTTTTAGTTTTCCTCCGGAACTGGCTGAAATAACAATTCCTTCTACCGCTGCGATGGAACGTAAGCCGTTAACTATAAATTCACGGGAGATAAGAATTACAGTTAACAGAGCGGGAGCTCTATCAATTCCCACCAGTAAAACAAGTATTGATCCAATCAAAATTTTGTCAGCAACAGGGTCAAGTAATTTGCCTAGCTTAGTTGTTTTTCCTTGATGGCGAGCCAGTACACCGTCCCAGTAATCTGTCAGGCAGGCGAATAAAAAAACTAGCCATGTACTGAACAAAATCCAGTGCTCGTCCCTACCAATTACGATGCCTGTATAAATAATAGGCACCAATGCCACACGCAATGTAGTTAAATGATTTGCGGTAAACCATTTGGAGAAGAAAGCAACCATGAAAAATATTCCTGTCTTGAGTTTTTTTGTTCAAATGTATATGATGCGCGTATGAACGGAAAAAAGCAATTTCCCTTTGTGTGCGAATTAATTTTATAAATTTATTGTAGAGAAAATTAGCAAAAAACTAGACTACCAAAAATCTTTATTGCTTATGCGTTTCAATGTAATCGGTTGGAATTTCAGAAAAACTCCTGTTGAAGTAAGGGATAAACTGGCACTGACTCCAAAACAACAGTTAGAACTTGGACAGCAGATCAGTCGGCGTTTCAATTTAGATGGTGTTGCAATTCTTAGCACATGCAATCGTACAGAGTTTTATCTTGTAAACGCAGAACAGCAGTTGAGACAAATCATAGAGATGTTGGAAACGTATTGGAAACTTGACGAACTGAAGGAAAGTGTTTATACCATTCATAATTTGGACGGAGTGAGACACCTCTTCAGGGTTGCTTCGAGTTTAGAATCGATGGTGCTTGGAGAGCCCCAGATTCTTGGTCAGCTCAAAGATTCTTTTCAATCTTTCAGTAATGCTGAATTGACCGGAAAACTTCTTCATCCAATATTTACACGTGCTTTTTCAACTGCCAAGCGTGTCCGAACTGAAACAACAATTGCCAGTAATGCTGTTTCTATAAGCTATGCTGCCGTGGAGCTCGCAAAACATATTTTTGAGGATCTTTCAAAACAAAGTGTGATGGTAATCGGTTCCGGGGAAATGGCTGAATTAGCGATCAAACACCTGATGCGGAATGGTATTTCACAACTGTTTGTTACCAACAGGACCTTTGCAAGTGCAGCAGAACTTGCTGAGAAATTTAAAGGGATGGCTGTACAATTTGATCATCTTGGACGTCATCTTCATGAGGCGGATATTGTCATAAGTTCAACCGGTGCACGTGATTATATCATCAAGCTTGAACTGGTTAAGCACTGTTTGAGAATGCGTAAAACTAACCCAATGTTTTTTATAGACATTGCTGTACCCAGGGATATTGACCCTGAAATAAATAGGCTAGACGGCGCATTTTGTTACGATATTGATGATCTGCAATCTCTTGTTTCAGAAAACCAGGAGGAACGCAAGAAGCAGTCTGTAATAGCAGAAGAAATTATCGAGGATGAATTAGCGGAACTGGAACTATGGTTTAAATCTTTGTCCGTTGTTCCGACTATCAAAAGCTTGCGTAAAGCCTTTCATTCAATTGCCAAAGATGAAATGGAGAAAAGTTTCGGACGTATGAAAAACATGCATATGTCAGAGCGTAAAGAAGTAGAATTAATGGTACACAGGCTAGTACACAAATTACTGCACGATCCATCGCATAATCTCAAGAAAATCTCTCATTCGGAAGATGCACATCTTTATTTGGATACGCTAATAAAAATCTTTGACCTAAATCCAACCCCTCTTAATCTGGAACAAACAGGAAACAAACAATCCAGACTAAAAGTAATCAAATCATAACTCATGCCCAACGCTTTTTTGACAAGCGGTTCAAGGGGACTTACTTTTAAGATTGCAACCCGCGGAAGTCCTTTAGCTTTATGGCAAGCGCGATGGGTGCAGGAAAAAATCCTTAAAAAGTATCCTGAAGTATCTGTAGAATTATTAATACTAAAGACTACAGGTGACCGCATTCAGGATCGTCCGCTTTCTGAAGTAGGCGGTAAGGGACTATTTGTCAAGGAATTGGAATCAGCTCTTCTTGACAAGCGAGCTGATATGGCAGTGCACAGTATGAAAGACGTCACAGGAACTTTACCGGAAGGTCTGGGAATTTCAGTAATTGCAAAAAGAGAAGATCCCGGAGATGCGTGGATCTGTCCAAAATATGGATGCATTGACGATGTTCCGCTGGGCACAGTGGTGGGAACAAGTTCATTTCGCCGTGCTTCACAGTTAAAGCATCACCGGCCGGATTTGCTTGTTTGTAGTTTGCGAGGTAATGTAACCACTCGACTCCGGAAACTTGATGAAGGAGAAGTTGATGCTACAATTTTGGCTGTTTCTGGACTAAAACGCATTGAACTTGAAGAGCGTATCACCGAAGTGCTCCCAATGGAATGGATGCTTCCGGCAATTGGTCAGGGTGCTATTGGAATAGAAACAAGAATTGATGATCAGCAGACGCTGAGTCTCATTCAGCATCTCAATGATCAAGATACTTGGGATTGTCTAATTGCGGAGCGTACCCTGCTGACTGAGTTGGAAGGTAATTGTCAAATTCCACTAGCCGGATATTGTATCTTAAATGGAGATAAATTGTTTTTGCGCGCCTTAATTGCGGATCCGGAAGGTAAGTCAGTTTTACGCTACGAGGCATGTGCCTATCGCCGAGACTCGGTTCAGCTCGGTCGGAAGGTTGCATATTGGTTGCAGAAAAATGGTGCGGAGGAAATCATAAATAAAGTTCATGCCTCCAAATTATAAGTTATGAAATTAATATTTAAAGCTCTCTCACTTTACAATTAAATAATAAAAACTCATGAATCAATACTGGAAAATAGCTGTTATCGGTTCTGGACCAGCTGGTTTTTATGCAGCGGGCGAGCTTTTACGGCAGAAGTCTTGGGAAATAAAAGTTGACATGTTTGAACGCCTACCTACTCCTTTTGGATTAGTACGCGGAGGAGTTGCGCCTGATCATCAGAAAATTAAATCTGTGCAAAAAATATATACGCGTATTGCGGAAAATGAGAATTACAGGTTTTTTGGAAATGTAGAGTTTGGAAGAGATATTTATCGGGCTGATTTAATGGAAATCTATGACGCAGTCATTTATTCAGTCGGTAGCCCCACTGACCGTAAACTTGGAATTGGAGGAGAGAATTTGTCCGGTAGCCACTCTGCGACGGAGTTTGTTGCGTGGTATAATGGGCATCCGGATTTTTGTGATTATAAATTTGATTTGTCCGCGCGTAATGCATTTGTGATTGGAATTGGAAATGTAGCTCTTGACGTGGCGCGGGTTCTGGCAAAAACTCCGCAAGAACTGGAAAAAACTGATATTGCTGATTATGCGCTTGAAGCACTACGAACCAGTCAGCTTGAAGATATCTGGCTCTTAGGGCGCCGAGGACCATTACAGGCAGCGTTTTCACCCGCAGAGTTAAGAGAGTTTTTGGAACTTGCTGAGGCAGATGTGATTGTCGAGAAAAATGAGCTTGAACTGGATGCTGAAAGTCAGAATATTCTGGAAAATAATGCCAATAATGATACTAAGAAAAATATTGAAATTCTAAAGAAAATTTCTGAAAAAGAGGTTTCCGGTAAAAAGAGACGGGTTCATATTATCTTTCTTACTTCGCCTGTCGAAATTTCTGGAAATCAAAAAGTTGAAAAAATCAGCATGGTACGAAATCAACTGGTGAAAATGGAAGATGGTAGTTTGGTCCCACAGGCGTCTGCAGAAATTAATGAAGCAGCAGCAGGGCTTGTTTTCCGTTCAATCGGTTATTATGGTAAGCCTCTTTCAGATCTGCCATTTGATCAAAAAACAGGTACAATTCCTAATGAATGCGGTCAGGTCAAAGATCCAGAAGACGGCAATATCCTTCGGGAAAGAGAGTATGTCGCAGGTTGGATAAAGCGTGGTCCAAGTGGTGTGATTGGTACTAATAAACAGGATGCAGTGGAAACCGTGCATCGTATGCTGGGGACTTTCTTAAAAGGAAAAATGGAAGCTGGGAAAAATTGTACAAATCTGGATATTGTTTCACTACTCGAAAACCGTAAAGTTGAGTATGTTTCATTTTCGGACTGGAAACTGCTTGATGCTCATGAAACTGAAGCCGGTCAAAAAAAGGGGCGTCCCAGAGTAAAGATAACCTCAAAAGCAGACATGCTGTCTGTAATCCGTCAAAAAAAACAATTAAAAATTCAGTGATCCGTCCCTATCGCTTCAGAAACACTCTTGTATCCGTCCTTTTTCAATAAATTTGCCAGTTCCGCTTTAACTTTTAGGACAATACCCGGACCTTCGTAAATCAAGGCGGTATAAATTTGCACAGCTGCCGCTCCAGCTTTAATTTTTTCGTAAGCATCAGCTCCGTTAAAAATCCCTCCAACGCCAATGATTGGTATTCCTTTACCTAGTTCCGCAAATAAATTCCTTATCATCGCGGTGCTCTTCTTCTGAAGGGGTTTACCGCTCAAACCTCCTGTTTCTGTTTGAAACTTACTTTTTAATTTTGTGCGTTCAACAGTAGTATTGGAGGCAATTAGACCTTGAATTGAAAATTCCTGGATAACACGGCTAGTATTTTCCAATGATTCTTCATCCGTGTCAGGAGCAAGTTTGACAAGCAATGGGGTTTTGCGTGAAAAATTCTTGTCGAGTTTGTCACGCTTTGCACAGACAGAATCCAGTAAAATTCTCAGGGCTTCTTTTTTCTGTAGTTTCCGCAAATTTTCTGTGTTTGGCGAACTGATATTCAGTGTGAAATATTCAGCAAATGGATAGAGTGTACTGAGCGCGGAAACATAATCTTCAGAGGCTTTATCTATTGCTGTATCATGATTCTTGCCAATATTTATTCCTAACATTCCAGATGCAATATTTGCATGATAATCTTTAGAACATTCAAAAATATGTGTATCTGCTGGCTTTATTTTTAATCTGTTCGTATTCAGTCTTTCGGCCATTTTACATGCTCCCTGATTATTGAAGCCCATGCGGTTAATAACCGCCTGATCCTCTTTCAGGCGGAAAAGTCTAGGCCGAGGATTTCCTTCTTGCGGACGTGGAGTTACTGTTCCTATTTCTACAAATCCAAAACCGAGTGCGAATAGTGAGGGATGGATTCGGCCGTCTTTATCAAATCCAGCCGCTAGTCCTATAGGATTTGTAATATTTTTAACAAAGAGTTGTGTGCGCAATAGCGGGTTTTCATAAAAAAATTGGCTACGTAAAAGTGAGTGGAAACCAGGAAGTTTTGAGAAAATTTCCACACTCGAGAGCATACGATCGTGCATTTTCTCTGCGTCTCTTGAGAATAAAAAAGGACGTAGTTGGCGGTAAAGATAATTTAATGGTGCTATCAATTTTCGACCCATGATTCAGATTCAAAGCAAAATAGTTCTGCATTTTGATCTTGCCAACTTTCCTGAGGTAAACCCGCTTTAATGCAAAGTTGTTCCAGATATGTGATCCTGTCCCAAGCTTGGGATAGTGCAACTTCTGGCAAAAATAGTCCACCAGATAAACCTTTTTTGATTTGAAGTCCGTGTTTGCCAACCACCACATCTTGTGGCTTTATTGTTGTCATTGCAGACAGGAGATTTATTCCAATGCTTAATTTTGGCAACTCTTCAAGTGTAACCTGAGGGAAACGCGAATCTTCTATAGCAGATGAAATTGCTGTTTTTGAAACTGCTTCAATTAAAGGATAACGGGCTTCTGTATGACCGATACAGCCACGCAATTCGCCGAAAATTCTTTTTCTTAAAGTTACGAATACTGCTCGCTTCTTTTGTAATTCGAGAGACTCTGCTTGCAAATTATTATCTGGCATGTTTTTTAGATAATTATTTATTGATCCCCGTGCAACCCTCAAAAGTATATTCTTATTTTCATCTGAAAGAGTAGAAGTCATGAGGATTATAGCTGATATTTTAAAAGAATTAAAATTGATTTGTTAATTTGATTAACCTACAAGTCTTATATTCACCCGATAACAAGATTTGTAGGCTTGATTCTATTTTAGATGCTATTAAATAGCGGAGCTATTTTTCATTAATTGCTTTCACGATTTTTAAGTATGTTTCAGAGTAGATAGTATCATATTGATGTGTTGAAAAAACTTCAAAATATAGTTTTTGATTAATTTTTACAAATTTTCTTATAGAATCATAACAAACCGTTGAAAGTGTATCTCTATTATTAGTTATAACTTTAAAACTGTAATAGATAATTTAATTGATTAAAATTAATAAATTTATTATTTATGGGGAAAAAATAAGTATTATAATATTTAAAAAAACTTTATTTTTTGTGCGTATTATTATTACTTTTGCAGGATCAAACTCAGTCTTGTGAAACTTATTTTGTAAATCCTCCAGAAATAGTCTTAATCCAGCAAAAACTTGCCGTTATTGTCGGATTGTGGATAATATATTTTTTTAGGAACCACTTATTTTATAATAATCATGATGAATTTTAAAACATTGATTCTAACTATTGACGAACGTCAAATAGCTACTCTGACTCTTAATCGCCCAGAGGTTCATAATGTACTCAGCCTGGAAATGATTCGTGAAATACGTCAGGTGGTCATGGATTTAAATAAGCTTCAGGATGTGCGTGCTGTAATATTAACAGGTAAAGGTAAGTCTTTTTGTGCTGGAGCTGATTTGCGCTGGATGCAAAAAATAGTGGCACAAAAACGTCAAGATAGAATTTCAGAAGCTACCGAATTGTCAGAAATGCTTTCTGAGTTAGACCAACTAAGAATGCCTCTAATTGGCCGAATCAATGGACTCTCTTTTGGGGGTGCTATAGGTTTAATAGCCTGTTGTGATATTACGATAGCCGTTGAAGATGCACTATTTTCTTTGACAGAAGTTTTATTGGGATTGTTGCCAGCAACTATTTCACCTTATGTATTACGACGGATTGGCGCATCAAACGCACGGAGAGTGATGCTCAACGCTCACCGTTTTGCTGCGGCAGAAGCAGTTGTTTTAGGTCTAATCTCAAAAAGTGTATCTGCGGAAAAACTGGATGAAGCAGTTGAAGAGGAAATTTCAGAGCTTCTACATTGTGCTCCGGAAGCAGTTTCCGCTACAAAAATTCTAATTGCGGAAGTTCGCGGAAAAGAACCGGATGATGTGCGTAGTTTAACTGTCGAGAAATTGGCAAATGCCTGGGAGTCTGAATCAATTAAGGAAGGGATTGAAGCTTTCTTCAGCAAACGTAAACCTGCCTGGGATCATCAATATTGATTAGTTGTGATAAAACTGTAGAAAATTAATAAAGCATTGTACAAGTTTTCTATACTCAGAAAAAACAGAGAAATATTTTATCAAAAATTAATATTTCATAAATCCTGAGAAAGAATGAAAATCATAATAACTCTAAAATACGGAGGGTTCATTTTAGCAGTTTTTAGCATAATTATAGCAGGTAGTATTGATGCCACTGCGCAGGTTGAGAATACTACAATAAACGAACTTAGTTCAGCATTATCTGGGGAAAAGTATGCTACTCCTGCTACTGTATTTGGCGGTGTCGGCCGGAAATATCCAACATGGCAGGCAGGATTAGACTTGCTCATACTTAGTAGTCCTCATTATAAAGCGTTCCGAAATCAATTTGAACTAAGCGATCGTGTCGTTTGGGGTGAGTGGTGGTACAGTGACGGCTTGGGAGTAAAAGCTTTGTATTCAGAACAATCCTTCACGATGTTTGGTGAAAGGGGGAATGGTCCGCAGGCTAAAACGAATCATCTCGGATTTTTGACAAAAATACAGCAAACTCTCGTTAAACCATGGAAAATGAGTGCTGGATTGGGATTGGCAAAAACAGAGTTTGTTCTCGAGAATCAAATTAAACTGGGTAATTCACTGATGAGTGAATTAAGGATTGGATTTGAATTATTAGCAAATTTTTGGACGGAAGTAGGAATATTGACCATAGACAGTTCAAGCGGAGGTGGTTCAGGGGATCAGCGGCTAGGTTCTACAGGATATTTGTTTGGATTTAGTTACGGATTTTAAATAAGAGACAATTCACAAATTATTTAGTCTGGAAAATTATGCAGTTACCAAATTTAGAAGAAATGTCAGCGGAAGAAAAATTGTGGTTTGCATACTCAATTGCAGGAATGGTGGTTGCTGATGGACATACTGATCCCTCAGAAATGAGTTTTCTGCGTGATGCAATAAATTTCTTGCAAGACAAGGAAGAAATCAACAAAATCATGGTTGTAATTAAAGAGGGTAAAACCCCAGAAATGAAGCCTTTGGATATCGATCCAAAACAATCATTCTTAATGCTTAAATATTTAGCTCAGTTAATGGTTGTAGATGCAGATTTATCAACAAAAGAAATCAGTTTTTTCCTTTTGACCGGTAGGTTATTGGGTTTTAATAATGATATCCTAAACAAATTATGGAAAAGTGCCCGTGCTATGTTGGAAAAGGATCTCCCCGTAGGATTTATTGAGACTTCTAATTTTAAAGAAAACGTTAGTTTGATGAAAATTGATGATACTGGATTTTCTTTCCGTCTAGGGAAAGCTTTGATGCCAAAAGTTAAAATAAGGCTTAGGGTTCGAAAGCCTCTCCAAGCAGAAAATACTATTGAAGGGGATGATACATACTGGGACTGGGTTACTTGTCAAATGTTTAAGCAGTCTAGTGTTAAATTTGATGAAGGTTATTACATGGTGAGAGCAACTTTTGAACAAAAATTAGCGGATCATCATGGGATATTACAGCTTATACATCCAGAAAATTATGCTGTTGTTACAGATGGGGGATTCTTTAAACCAAATAAAGATTCTCTTTTAGGGAGTTATGTAAAATGTTATATCTGTGATACTTCAGAAATTAAATTTTATGTCCTTCACAGCAAGAGTATGATAATAGAGGGTAACATATTTGGAGTGCCTAGCTATATCAGGTCTGTAGGTAAAATGGAGTTTTGTGATTTTAATTTGATTCAAGTTGCGTCCTGCCCAAAATGTGGATTTTCGAGTAACGACAGAGAACACTTTAAACGTTTAAAATCAGATGTGCCAATGTTTTCAGTGGAGAAATTTTCTGAAGGTTGGAATGATAAAATCTCACCGTTACTCAAAAAAGCTAAGGAATCTGGGGAAAAATTTTATGGTGAAGATCGAGATACAAATCACGGTATACTCTCATATGAATTAGCAATTGCAACATTTGAACAACTGGCAAGTATCACCCCCGATGTTCAGAAAAAAACAGAGTGGCTTCGAAAACAGTCTTCAATGCTGATGACTATTTCAGAGTTGCAGATGGAGAATAAGGATAGGGGTGGTGCAGAAACAAACCTTAAAAAAGTATTTGATCTTTGGGATCCTGTCTTTGAAAAACTGAAAGGTACTGTAATAATAAATGTTTGCACATTATTATTTCAGATCAAGATCTACTTCAATGACCTTCAAATTGCAGCTAATTATATGAAATTTTTAGATAATTATGATCCTGATGGTCAACTTGTGGAAGGTACAGAGGAGCACAAGGCACTTAAGTTAGGTGCTGCTAAATTAAAAGCAACCTTTGATGACCGTGAAATACTTACAAAAGAAAAATTGAAACGTTTTCATCTTGATGACTCGTGAAAATAAAATGGTTGAACTATTACAGCAAGAAAACACATCTGAAGTAGGAAAGGAAGATGAAAATCTGATTTTGCTACTACTAAGTTCGGATTTGCGTGATCGTTACATGAAAACTCTAGTGGATCGTCTGATAAAAATAGGCGTAGTAGTTGCCATAGAAGAAATAGATTTTCCTAAAGAAAAAAAGGAAAAATATGAATGGATATTGAATTTTTCAGGTAATATTCCCAAAGGTAAATCTGCTGATTTGAAAAACAGTAAGTTGATTTTTCGAGTTCTGGGGAAGGCTGAATTAAAGCAGGATAAACTTGATTCTGGAGATTCTGAAAAACTGGCAAAAATTGTTAAACGCTACAATAAACTTCAAGAATCATGTTTGGTACGCGAAAAAAATCCTAAATTTGACAAGTTGGCTTTGACTGATGCCGTTTTACGCAGCAGGAGAGAACTTATTTTACAGTACAAAGATCATGTAAGTAGACTCGATGAAAAAATTTCTAAGGTCGAAAAATCATATTATCTGGGCATTGGATATATTCTCAGCACAGCAATTGAGAAAATTACTGGTGTCGCGGTTTTAGACAATTTGATGAAAGGCTTGATTTACGTCATGATTATTGATGATCTTGACAAACGTACTCAGGATGGTTTGGTTGAAATGGATTTTAGCAGGAAAGTGTTATCTTATATGTCGACAAGTGTTTTTTCAAATAAGCTACAGAAGTTTCGTGAGGACCATTCAGATGATGAGATGGCAAATGCAAATATTAGAGATTTTGTTTTTAATGCTGAAGACTTCGAGAAAGTAGATATCGTCTTTTTTAACTCCTGGAAATTTACTGAAGATTCTTTCCCGGTCAAAGTTGCTTTACGTAAAAAAACTATTATCAGTAAGGAGGAAGAGCGCAAATTAAATCGAAAAGACGAGACTCCCGCAAAAATTGAACGGGAAGAAACTGCATTAGCAAAAGTTAAAGCTAAATACAAAAATGTAATGGCAGAGATAAGTAAAATAGAAAAATTCCATGTAGATGATGAAAGTGCATATGAAACCCAGAATAATTTAAGAAGAAGGTTGTTGAAAGATATAAAGATTCGCGAGCTAAAATTAAAAGAGCTGAGACGTCCTGTTAAAGCAGGTGGTGAGGAAAAGATCATGACTTTTGATTTGTTTGAAATCTTTAAAAGCAATCAGTCATTCATTGACCGCATGGCGGATAAAGCCAGTTCTTTGGGATTTGGAAGTTTTTTTGGTATGGGGCATGATGATAATCATACTAGTTTTGAAAAATTAATTGAAATGGCTCGTTATTCAAAAGATAGGATTAGAGTTTTGAATCAACTAGAAAAAATCAATGCTCAAACAACTAAATTGGCAAAACAACTTGATCATTATGTAGAAAAAAATGAACTGATGGCAACAGTTGAAAGTCCAGTATCATCAGGCGATACAAAATATCAACCGTTGCTTGATGAACATATTTTAGACTGTCTAGAGCTCGCTGCGTTAAGTTGTGAAATTTCTTTTTTGTCTGAAGTTAATGGCTAGTTGGTATTAAAATTAATTAAAAAATATCTTATTAAATTAGTTTTTACATACCTCCTACAGTCATTTCTGAGACCAACACAGTTGGAAGACCTACCCCTACTGGGACACTTTGCCCATCTTTCCCACAAGTCCAGATGCCTTCGCTCATAGCGAAATCGCTACCTACCATACTGATTTTTGACATTGCATCAGGACCATTTCCTATTAAGGTAAAATTTTTTATTGGAACTGTTTTTTTGCCATCTTCAACCAGCCAGGCAACTGTGGGGACAAAGACAAAATCACCATTCGAAATATCTACTTGACCGCCACTGAACTCTTGACAATAAATCCCTTTTTTAACTGATCTGATAATTTCCTCAGGATCTGATTCACCATTAGCAAGGTAAGTGGATGTCATGCGCGGTATCGGATAATGCGCATAAGATTCACGCCTACCATTTCCTGTAGGATTTGTACGGAAGTGCTTCGCGCTTATTCGGTCATGCATGTAATTTCGCAAGATTCCTTTTTCGATAAGTAAATTTTCAGAAGAAGGAATTCCCTCATCGTCAAAATTTATTGCCCCTCTTTCATTTTCTATGGTTCCGGAGTCATAAATTGAACACAAATCTGAAGCAACCATTTCTCCAATTCTATCACTGTATGCAGAAGTTCCTTTGCGGTTAAAATCTGCCTCTAGTGGATGTCCAACAGCTTCATGTAGTAATATCCCTGATTGGGCAGGTCCTAAAATGACAGGTAGCAAACCGGAAGGTGCCTGCACAGCGTCTAGAAGTAAAATTGCTTCAGCAGCAGCCTGTTTTCCTAAAATTTGCGCATGATCTGCCTTTTTTAAATAATCAAGACCAACTCGTCCTCCAATTCCAGAGGATCCATTTTGAATATTGTTCCCATCCTGTGAAATGCAATGTACATTCATTCTGAACATTGGTCGAGTATCCCTCAAAATGTCGCCGTCTGAAGTAACAACCTGTGTCATATTGAGAGCATCCATCATGGCTACTGTAACCCTATTTATTCTGTCATCGTAGGCTCTGGCAAATGCTTCCGTACGTTTGAGCATTTCAATCTTTTGAGTTAGCTCCAGATCTGTAACTGTCTCGAGTATAGGATAATAATTTTTTGGTACCAGTTCGTTGAATCTGAAACCTTCCTCAAGTGAAACTTCTCTGCTGGAAGCAATGGAGGCTGCAGTTCGCGCTGCGTGTAACATGGGTTTCAAATCAAAATCTTCACTGAAGGCATATCCCGTTTGATCATTCTGAATTACTCTAATTCCAACTCCCGATACCACAGCTACAGCAGAATTTTTTATAATTCCATCTTCCATAACCACTGAATTTCGAGTGCTATACTCAAAGTGGATGTCTGCAAAATCTCCACCATGGCGCAGTGCAGCGCTCAGCAACTGATGTACAACAGTCTGGTCAATGCCCATTTCCTTTTCAAACAGTTGTTTAACGGCTTCTACTGCTGTCAAAGTCTGGGTTAGCTGGTGAGCGATGTTTTTTCTTTCCAGTGAAATTTTAGTACTATTCATTAATCTATTGGATTATTATATTTCATGTTATATATTTTTGCTGTCTTTTAGAAATCAGTAATTAGCTGAACTTATTCTCAATACATCTTGCTGCTTTTTCATATGCTCCTTGATCACCTAGCATTGAACGTGTTTTTTCTAATTCACTGATCATATTTTCACGATAGTCTTTATCCTGTAACAGTCTTATTCCTGTTTCGGCGACTTTTTTGGAATTGAAGTCATTTTGTAATAATTCAGGAACAATTTCCTTTCCTGCTAATATATTGACCAATCCAATAAACCTAGTATTTGCAAGATAACGCGCGATCCAAAAAGTTATCTGAGAAACTTGATAAACAATCGCAAATGGTTTCAATGCAAGTCCGGTTTGCAGTGAAGCCGTTCCTGATGCAACTACTGCGGCATCGCATGCTTGGATAGTTTCAAGAAATTGTTCCCGGATCAATGTGACTTTAACATTTACAGGTTCAATTATTTCTTTTACTTCATTTATATCAAGTGATTCTGCAACAGGAATGATAAAGTTTATCTCGCCGACTTCCTCTTGAATAAGCGGGAGGCTTTTCAGCAAAGTCGGAAGATGTTTCCTTATTTCACTCGGCCGGCTTCCAGGGGCAATAGCGAGAATAGGTAGATCATCCAGGAGTCCATACTGTTCGAGAAATGCTCTGTTGTCTTTTTCATCTATTTTTTGATCCAGCAGCGGATGTCCGACCCAGCTGACATCAACACCAGCCTGCTGATAAATCCTTTCTTCAAAAGGAAAAAGCACTATCATTTTGTCAATCACACGTTTGATGGTTTTCAATCTGCCTTTTCTCCATGCCCAGATTTGAGGACTATTGAAAAAAATTACCGGGATCCCTTTTTCTTTTGCATAAGCTGCGAGTTTGAGGTTGAACCCTGGATAATCAATCAAGATCAAAACGTCCGGACGCTCCTCATCTAGAGCATTACGCATTCTCCAAAGTGTCTTGTAAAGCCTCGGAAGATGACTGATAACTTCAACTAAGCCATGTGTCTGCAAAGTATCGAGCATGTAATAAGGACGAAAATTTTCCCTTAACATTTTCAAACCGCCGATACCGTAAAAATCTAAATTATCATTGTTTCTTGCAAGGCAACGGATCAATCCTGCTCCATGAACATCTCCTGAAACTTCCCCGGCAATCATCATTATTTTCATCAATTATTTCAAAGTGGAGTCCGTTTTATCTGTCTGTAAAACGCAGAATAATTCACTTGGGTTCGTTTTTAAAAACTAATCCAACATGAAGGAACCCTTCATTTTTAAACAAAAGCATTAATTTCATCAATGTTCCATAAGGCACTTGTTCATCCATTTGTAAATATACAGGCAGCTTCTGTTTCCACATTATTGGATTTTTTTTAAAAGATACTGACAAGCTTTTGAGAGAGTATACCTTATCGCGAATTGTAATCTGTGTTTTTTTATTTACAACCGCAAGAATTGATTCTTCATAATCCGGGAGTCTTTCTTTCAGTTTCCCTCTAGGGAGTTCTATAGGTAGAGAGAGAGTCAGCAATGGTGCAGAAATAAGAAATGAAACAAGTAGTACAAGTAAAACATCTACAAAAGGTGTGATGTTTATTTCAGACATCAATTCACCACGAAGTCTACGGGCATGTCTAAATTTTCTCATTCTTTGGTAATAATCGTTGTTGTAGGT
>SHAT01000050.1 GCA_004213175.1 Pseudomonadota bacterium
GGAATTTGGAATTTCCGAAATAACAGAGTTGATTCCATCTGACCGCAAAGAATATTTGAGACAAATCGCTTCCTGTGTGCATAACTACAAAAAGGAGGTAAGCGATAATTCTATCCTTGCAGCGGAATGCGGACAACTACACGCTACAATTCAGCAAATGACAAGTAGCGCGAAATCGATAGAACGCACCGAAAAGCAATCAAGAACCCCGCAACTTCAGGAAAGTTCCGAAATTACTTATTTTAAAATTAAGGATGTTCCGGAAAATTTACGTCACGTTGCAGAACTTTACAACAAAAAACTGGCAAAAATTCCAGTACCTATTCTTAAACAACTGAGTAAATTTCACACAAATAGAAAAGCATATCTGAATGATAATTTTAGATTTGATGTACGCGATAAAGCGCTAGAAATTAAGAATCACAGCATCAGCCTATCCGGACTAAAAATCCCTAAAATAGCTACACCTAAATTTAAGGATTGGGGAGAAATTACGAGTTGGTTGGGTCTGGAAAATTTTCCCGGAAGTTTCCCATACACTGCAGGAGTTTTTCCATTTAAACGAGAAGGGGAAGATCCGACACGCATGTTTGCTGGTGAAGGAATTGCAGAACGGACAAATCAACGTTTTCATATGCTGGCCAAGGAACAGCCAGCAACACGCCTCAGTACCGCATTTGACTCGGTTACTCTTTACGGCGCGAATCCGCATGAAAGACCCGACATTTACGGAAAAATCGGTAATGCCGGAGTTTCTATCTGCACAGTAAACGATGCAAAAAGGCTTTATTCTGGATTTGATCTGCTATTACCAAACACATCCGTTTCGATGACAATTAACGGTCCTGCGCCAATTGTACTTGCTTTTTTCATGAATGCTGCAGTGGATCAACAAATTGAAAAACATTTACGTGAAAACGGACTTTTGGAAAAGGCCACAAAAACTTTAAAGAAACGCTATAAAGAGCAAGGACTTGAGGTTCCGAAATACAGGTTAAAACGTCCGGACAATCACAATGGTTTAGGTTTGAATCTACTTGGTTTATCCGGAAAACATTTTGTGGACGCTGCTACATACGCAACGGTTAAAAAAACGGTTTTAAACAACGTGCGCGGTACAGTTCAGGCTGATATTTTAAAGGAGGACCAGGCACAGAATACATGCATATTTTCAACAAATTTTGCCCTTCGCATGATGGGCGACATGCAGGAATATTTCACCTCTAACGATATCCGAAATTTTTATTCTGTCAGCATTTCCGGATATCACATCGCTGAAGCTGGTGCAAATCCTATCAGTCAAGTTGCTTTCACTCTGGCCAACGGATTCACCATAATAGAATACTACCTGTCACGCGGCCTACCGATTAACGATTTTGCACGTAATTTGAGTTTCTTTTTCAGTAACGGGATGGATCCAGAATATGCTGTAATCGGAAGAGTAGCGCGTCGGATTTTTGCTGTTGCCTTACGTGATTTGTACGGTGCGAATGAGCGATCGCAAAAATTAAAATATCACATCCAAACATCCGGAAGATCACTGCACGCCATGGAAATAGATTTCAATGACATCCGAACTACTCTGCAGGCTCTTTACGCCATTTACGACAATTGTAATTCTCTCCATACTAACGCATACGACGAGGCTATCACAACACCCACAACGGAATCAGTACGCCGTGCTTTGGCAATTCAACTGATCATCAATCGTGAATTAGGACAAGCCTCAAATCAAAATACTCTTCAGGGCAGTTTTTTGATTGAGGAGTTGACTGATTTGGTGGAAGAAGCCATTTTGGAGGAATTTATTCGCATTTCAGACAGGGGAGGAGTTTTAGGCGCAATGGAAACAATGTATCAGCGAAATAAAATTCAGGAAGAATCGATCTATTATGAAAACCTCAAACATTCCGGTGAGTTACCTATCATGGGTGTAAATACCTTTCTAAATCCGCATCCTCCTAAAGAGGCTGCAGAAATTGAACTCGCCCGATCTACAGAAGAAGAAAAAAACATTCAGATAAGTGATCTGGAACAATTCCACAAGTTTCACAAAGCAGAACAGAATATCATGATGCAACGACTTAGTGTTGCCGCGCAAAATAACAATAATCTTTTTGAGGTTTTGATGGATGCCGCACAGGTCTGTTCATTGGGACAAATCACCCAGCATCTGTATCAACTCGGTGGCAAGTATCGTCGGAATATGTAATTTAGTGGGGGAATTTTTATTTCGTGTAACACGGCAGGATCATTTGACTAAGACATGGGTCATTCCAAATTCCCGTCTTTAGCGCTCGGGGTTTTATGTTGAATTTCGTTATAAAATCTGAATTTTATAAATTATAATTGCGAAAAATAAAAGAAATATTAATGACATTAAATAAGTGGCTTTTACATGATTATTCGCATAGCATGTAATAACGTGTTTTTAAGTCATTTTAAATGACTTTTGTCCCAAAAATACATATAAGTAGAATATCATTCGACCTCACAGATTCGCTTCAATTCTGCCATTGTAATTGCTCCGTGTCGCAGTATTTTAAATTTTTTCCTGGAACAATTTACGATTGTTGAAGGCTGATTTTCTAGCAATTCACCTCCATCAATTATCAGGTCAAGCTGATTTTTCAACTGATCTACAACTTGCTTTACAGTAGAACATTCTGGCATCCCCGTGATGTTGGCACTGGTACCGATGAGCGGACAATCACCCAATTCAATCAACCGTTGAGCAACCGGAGAGCTTGTGTAGCGTACGGCCAATGTTCCATCGGTAGATTGAAGATGCTCTGGAATTTCAGGATTAACAGGTAAAATCAAGGTCAGAGGTCCCGGCCAAAATTCATCAATTAAGTCAATTATCCTTGAATCCTTCAACTTACAAAGACGAGGCAACCATTTAGGAGTAATGAGTAAAAGGAGTGGTTTTTTTCGGGAACGCTCCTTGATCCTGTATACTCGATCCAACACTTTTGCTGACAATGCATTTCCGCCTAGGCCATAAAATGTTTCAGTAGGAAATGCAAAAACCCGCTGATTTAACAATGCGGTTGTAATCAAACTTGCTGTTTCTGTAGAAAACGGGAAACCAACCAAATGTGTCTTCTCTTCAACTAAAACAGTTTTATTGCTGATCATACTATCACCTTGGACTTTTTCTTCAATATTTGTACTTAATGATAGCCCTCCTGGGTCTTTACAGTTCATCGTCCGTCAATCCATTCAGACAGGTGATTAACCCTTCCGAGAGATATTTGTGAAACGCGTAAAGTACTTAATGCCAGATGATTTCTTGAATCAAGAAATATAGGAGGAAGTAATTTGCCTTGCCATTTATTTATTTTCTCTGCGGCAATAACTGCTTTTTGTCTGCTCAAAGAACGTCCTGTGCGCTTAAAAACTTCAACCATTAATTCTGCGGCGGCTTGGCCGTACAGCGTCCACCGATTTACAGACAAGCGTGAAGCGTATTCTTTCAATATCTGCTGATGTAATTTATAACCAGGGTGCTCGGTTTCAACAATCAGTGGATATGCAGTTAAAACACGAACACGGGCTGCCAGTTTGCTGTTCAGCCACTCCGGAAGTCTACTGTCCGCAAGCGCATGACCTGTATAAATTGGAATGTTTATGTTTGCAGAAGCTTTTAAGAAATCCAATTGATCACTGAAATTACCCAAAACTACAAGTAAATCAGGCTGTTGTTTGGTGATAAGTATCCATTCTGCGGTCAGTCTGCCTGTTTTTCCAGGCAGTAACTTGGCAGAAACTCCGAACAATTCATTCGTCAAAGCTTTAACTGCTCTTAAATAAACTGGCTTTTCAGCATACCAGATGATCAGTTCTGCACCTGCATGATTTTCTGTCAGGTATTTTCCTATCACACGTGCTTCGGTATCTGCATTCGGCATAAAACCAAACACATTCGTACGAACAGGCTGAGTCCACTCCGGTAGATCTGAACCTACAAAAAAACTGGGAATTCTTTGCTGTTTTAATAAAGGATAAACCGCTTGATGTGTATTGTCTCCGATACCACTAAATACCGCAAATATATCATTTTTGACTGTCAGTTCAGTCATACTTTGAGCAGCTATTTCTGGTTTCAACTGGTCATCTATTATTTTTAAATCAATGAAGCGGCCATGTATTCCTCCCTGATCGTTCACATATTTGAAATATGCAAGAGCGCTTTTGGCAATAGCTGAATATTCCTTTGCAGGACCACTTATGGGCTGATGAGTTGCTAGAACAATGCTACTTGATGTTACTCCGTTTTCCGCAAAACAGATAGAAGTCGTAAACAATAGCAGTAAAAATATAGTGGCCAAGCCAATCAGTTTCGTTTTTTTTCCAACAGATATATTGTTCATACTTTTTCTAATTTCAGATCAATACAATGGAGTAAGTCCCAGCTCAGACAATTGATGCTGCAGACCTGTGAAACGTTGCATCGAGCATTCATTTTCAACTGCTTTACTAATAGCCACTTCTGTACCTATCAAAACAACCAGTTGTTTCCCACGTGTAATGGCTGTATAGAGCAAATTCCTCTGCAGCATCATGTAATGGTGTGTAGTCATGGGCATAATCACAGCTGAGTATTCGCTGCCCTGAGACTTATGAACTGTAATAGCATATGCCAGTGAAAGCTGATCTAACTCTTTAGACTGATATTGAACAATTCCATGTTCAAATTTAACATGCAGTTCTTTGGTTTTCGAGTCACAATTGACTATTCGTCCTAAATCACCATTAAAAACCTGTTTTTCATAGTCATTTTGTTGCTGCATAACCTTGTCTCCAATCCGAAACCATTGTTCACGATGTTCCAGACCTTTCGCATCAGGATTCATTCTTTCCTGAAGTTTCCTGTTAAGGTTTATTGATCCAGTAACTCCTCGGTGCATTGGTGTAAGTACTTGAATATCCATCATCGGATCCAATTCAAAACGCTGTGGAATCCTTTCAGTACTCATTAACAAAATTTTTTCCACAATTTTTTCAGAGTTAGATTCTTTAATAAAATAAAAATCCAGTAATTCTTGATTGACATCTTTTTTATGACCTAAAGCACTAAAATTTAGTGCTTTACCACGACGAACCTGGTGGGCATTGACAGTTATAAAACTGTCCGCAGCCTGACGAAATATGTGATCGAGACGAACAACAGGTATTGTTCCAGACTCAATTAAATCCAAAAGCACAGATCCGGCACCCACTGATGGCAGTTGATCCACATCTCCTACGAGGATCAGACGCGATACTGACGGTACGGCTTCCAGAAAATTGTCCATCAGCAGAGTATCAATCATTGAGGTTTCGTCAAGGATAAGCAATTCCTGCTCAAGCGGATTTTCCCGGTCCCGTTGAAACCCTATGTTGCTTGCTTCCAGAAGACGGTGAATTGTATAAGCGACAGAACCTGTTGTTTCTGTTATTCGCTTGGCGGCACGTCCCGTTGGTGCAGCAAGTCCGATTGAAGGAATTCTAGGACGCATTATTCCAAGCATAAAGCGCACAATGGTCGTTTTGCCTGTTCCGGGACCACCAGTTATGATTAAAACTTTATGCTTAAGAGCGGCCTCCACAGCCTCTTTCTGAGCAGGATCGAGTTGCAAACCAACCTTCCGTTGCTGTTCTTCAATGAGTGAGGACTCGCCTTCAAAAACGGTATAAGCATCACTATTAAGGATACGGTAAATATTTTCTGCTATTCTCTGTTCTGCTTTATAAAAACGCGGCCTAAAAATTAATTCTTCTTCATCAGCGTTCATAAACTGGAATTTCTCACTATACAGCAAACTGTCATCCAACAGTTGCTGGGTTGAAGACTCAAGTATTTCCAATTTGATATCAAGCTCCTGCGCAGTTTTTTCGAGCAGAGCCTGACGAGTGAAACAGGTATGACCATTAAGTGCCTGTTGTTCCAGCATATAGAGTAAGCCTGCTACAGCTCGATGGGGTGAATTTTTGTCGAATCCAAGATTACGCGCAATTCCATCTGCGGTGAGGAAGCCTATTCCCTCTATATCCGTCAATTTATATGGATTGGTTTTGATCAGTGGAATACTGTTCAAACCGTTTTTTGCAAAAATGCGTTGTGCATATGCATGAGAAATTCCGACACCACGCAAAAATGTCATCACATCGCGCAGACCTCTTTGCTCATCCCAAGCAGCGAGTAGTGATTTTCGCTGTTTTTTACCTACAGCTTTTACTTTTGATAATGATTCAGGAGAAATGTCAATAATTTTGAATGTGTTTTTACCAAACTTATTGACAATATGTTGAGCCGTTTTTTCGCCTATCCCTTTAAATACTTTAGAAGATAGATAACGTACCATTCCCTCTTCAGAAGTTGGTTCAACCGGCATAAACTCACGAATCGAAAATTGTCGCCCATAAACTTTGTGATTCTCCCAGCAACCTTTTAAAAGTAATGTTTCTCTTTCATGTGTGTTGAAAACAATGCCTTTTACAGTAATTGGTTTGGTAGTATTCTCAACCAGAAATGTCGCAATCAAAAAACCGTTTTCAAGATTGCTATATAATATTTTTTCAAGAGTACCGACTAAGTTGACATTGTCTTCGGCCATTTTTTTGGAAAGTTTCTTAATTATTTTTACTCTATTTAAGCGGAGAATAAAAAGGTGAGCGGATCATTTGCATCAAATCGAAGCACCATTTCCCGTTCTCCTTAAGCATCAGAAAAGACTGTTTCTTCGCAAATTGCAAATCGAAATTGCTTTTATGACGAAAAACAATGGCCGCGCTTACATAAAGTAATGTTCTGTAGTGATATAATATTTCAGGACTTTCACCTTCCTCAAAGCCCTCTGGGACCCAATCTAACTCAACCATACGTGTCGCAAAATCTTCAATTGTCATTTGATTTTTGGATTGTCTTTTTCCATATTTATATAGTTCGAAATAGCTTTCCTCCTGCCAGAGCTGTATAAAGTGCTGAAACACAGCCATAGTTTCTTTTTGAATTGCTTCGAGTTCGGTCGATGTTGGTTGACGGGCAACTGCATTTGAATTAGCATAAAAAACAAATAGTGCGAAAAACAAAATAAGAAAGGTTGTATATTTACTTTTCAAACCCAAAACCAAGTTAGTGAATTTTATTTTATTTTGCATGACGCACTTCGGGAAATGTACAAACAAAGAGATTCCAGAGAAAGTGACTTATTTGCGTTAAGTTCAATCGACCTTCTTGATTTTACTATTCTGTCAAATATTTCATTAATTTGCTGAGCATTAAAATACTTTGCAGAATTCCTCAATTCCAAATTTAGACTGTCCTCAGAAGAAATTGTCCGGTTAATCACTTTTTCTTCTGGAAGACCGTGGAGAATCCATGTTAAATCTCTAAACCAGGTTTCAAGAAAATTAAGAAATAAACTCCATTCTTCATTTTTAGACTTGCCCCACGTTTCACATTTGCGGAGCATTTCTTCCAAATTCATCGCAGAAAAGTCGTTTAACCAACAAATAGCAGTTTGCTGAATATTTTTCATAATTTCCAACCTTACGATCAGATTTTCATTAACGCTTCCCATACTAAAAGCATTCAAGAAATGTATATTTTCACTTGTCAAATCTGTATTCATCCTCAAGATTCTTTCAGTGTTCTTTTCAGACAATGAGCGAAACCGAATTTGCTGACAGCGTGAAACGATAGTTTCCGGTAGATGTTGTGTTGATTCAGCAATTAATATTAGCAATGTATGCGGTGTAGGCTCTTCCAGAGTTTTCAAAAAAGCATTAGATGCTTCATGTCCCATATGTTCTGCCCCATCGAGTACCATAACACGTTTTTTAGCTCGATCAGGATGAAGTTGAAGCCAATTCAATGATTTGCGAATTTTATCAATCGTTATAAAATTACCTTCAGGAGTAATAACATGAAAGTCTAGAAAAGTTTGTTCAGCAATCTGAGAACAATAATCACACTCTCCGCATGCGTCTTCTACAAATTTTTTACAGTTTAGCTTTTGTGTAAGAGCAACAGCTGTTTTGAATTTTCCTATATTGGCCTGACCTGTAAACAACCATGAGTGAGGCATCATATCTCTAAGTATAGCTTGTTTAATAAGGTCAATAGCGTGCTCTTGTCCGAATATATTTCGAAAAGGCATTTGAAAATCAGAAGCTCAAAAGTGAAGGGAAGCTGATATTAAAAGCAAAACCAAGATAAATAGCGATACCTATAATGTCACTGGTTGTAGTGATAAATGGTCCAGTAGCTAAAGCAGGATCAATATTCATTCGCTTTAATATAATTGGAATAGTACATCCTACAGTTGCAGCAAAACATACAACTATGAATAAAGAAATACCCGATGTAAATGCTCTTCCAAAATCATTAGTTAGATACCATGACATTCCTGCGAGAATGATAGAACAAATGATTCCGTTTAAGAATGCAACTCTTAACTCTTTCCAAAGACGAACAAGCACATCTGCGGTTTGTATTGCGCCAGTAGCTAGTCCTCGCACTACGATTGAAGAAGACTGTATCCCGATACTACCTCCAAGCGCTGCTACAAGCGGGATAAAATAAGTTACATCCGGAAGTGAAACCAGAGCATTTTCGTAAAAACTCATCACAATCGCGGTTAAAAAACCACCAAATAGTCCAACAAGTAACCATGGCAACCTATCTCCGGAAGCACGTAAAACAGATGTTTCAGTAACTTCTTCATCACCTGTACCTGCAATGTGTCCCAAATCTTCATTATGTTCCTCAACAATTACATCCACCAGATCATCCAGTGTGATTCGCCCAATTAAACGCAAATGTTTATCTATTACCGGAACCACAACTAAATCGTATTCCTTGGCAACCCTGGCAACATCTTCCTGGTCCAGATCCTCATCGACTGCGACTACTTCAGGATTCATCAAATTTTCAATCAATGCATTCCGCTCAGCCAATAAAAGTTCTGTAGTCCCAATGGTACCAATCAGGTGATCATATTCGTCAACCACATACGCTGCATAAAATAATTCAAAACCTTCCTTTTTAATAAATTTTTGAATTTCTTTTACCGCCGCTGCGACTGTTTGATCTTTTCTTATAGCAACAACATAAGGGGTCATTAATCCCCCAGCACTTTCCTCATCATACTGCAGGAGATATGTAAGCCCTTCACGATCTTTCTCAGGAAGGCACTCAAGCAGAGCATCTGCCTCATCATCATCCAGAAGACCTACAAAGTCTGCCGCGTCATCCTGAGGCATATCCTCTATTGCATCACTCAAGCGGTCCGGGGACAATTGTTTTACAATCTCACCTAGAATAGATGGAGAATCCTGCAAATTGTTAAGCACTTCTGAAGATATTTCTCTTTCGAGATTTTCCAACACAATTAGTTGATCTTGAAGTTTCAACTGAAGCAATATATTGGCAATTTCAACAGGCTTAAGCGGATCAAAAACACTTTTCAGCAATTCTGTACGTTCCGTACTGATAAGTTTCCTAACCAATTTGTGATATTGCGTATTTCGACTTTTATTCATAATTCAATCTTCTACAAAGTCAAATTCTTTAATAACGTTCATTTCAACATTTTCCAATTCTGTACCAGATCAACAATTAGTCTAACACCAACCCCCGTTGCTCCACTGTTAGGGTGATAACTAATGTGTTTTACATTCCAGGAAGTTCCGGCAATGTCAAGATGAACCCAGGGAGTGCCATTAATAAAATGTTCTAAAAACAATCCTCCGATTATTGTTCCGGAATCACCAACTCCTATATTTTGCAAATCAGCATATTTACCTTTAATCGATTCACCATATTCTGGGAAGCTAGGCAGTTGCCACACTCTGTCTCCACTTTTAATTCCGGCATTATGAACCTGCTCCATCAATTTATCATTATTCGTGATTGCAGCAGTTGTGAGGTGACCAAGTGCAGATATGCACGCACCTGTCAAAGTTGCTAAATCTACTATTGCATCAGGCTTGAATTCCTTAACTACATAACTTAGTGCATCACCCAAAATTAACCGCCCTTCAGCGTCTGTATTAAGAATTTCAACTCGTTTACCGTTATGCGCAGTTACAATGTCACCAGGACGCTGTGCGTTTCCATCAGGTAGATTTTCTGTAGTTGGAATGACTGCAACAATATTAAGTTTTGGATTTACCTGACCAATGACTTTCATTGCACCTAAAACAGCTGCAGCGCCACACATATCAAATTTCATTTCATCCATATTTTTCCCAGGTTTGAGTGAAATTCCACCTGAATCAAATGTCACTCCTTTGCCTACAAAAGCAACCTTCTGTTTTGCTTTATGATGCCTGTACTCCATAACTACAAGTTTCGCAGGCTCTGTAGAGCCTCGTGAAACCCCCAATAGCATACCCATTCCTAGCTTTTTCATATCTTTTTCTTCGAGTACATTACATTCCATATTGTACTGTTTTGCTATCTTTTTAGCTTCAGCAGCTATATCTTTAGGTTTTAAATCATTTGCTGGAGTATTACCTAATGTCCTCGCCAGATTTGTTCCATCAGCAAATATTTTTCCGTATTTTAAAGCTTTCAAAGAAGTAATTTTTTCAGGATCGCAACAATGAATTTTGATAATATTAACTTTTGATTTATTATTTCTCTTTGTTTTATAGACATTAAATTCATAAGCTCCCAATGCTAAACCTTCGACGATAACCTGACCCACATCGGTTTCAGTTGATTCTTTGAAAAAAGAAGTCAACAAAAAGCCTACAGAATTTGCTTTAAGACCAGAGAGCATTTTACCTGCATTCCCTGCAGCACGCCTGAGAGCCTCAGTGTCCAGTTCATCTTTTTTCCCTAAACCAACTGCCAACATCTGTGGGATTTTTGTATAACCTGAAACAAAATGCTGTTTGCTGCCTTTTTTGCCGCTAAATACTTTCAATTTTAAAGAGGCATTTAAAAGTTTTTTTAGCTCATCTGGCAGGCCGCTAAGTCCACTACTATAAACGTTTGTGTCTTCCGCCACAAAAACAATCAGCGCATCTAGCTTTTCATTTTTAAGAGGGATATTGCTTATTTCTACTTTTAATTCCATTTTTTAATCCTATGTAATAATTTTGATTGTTGAGCTAGTATCTATTACAAACAAAAATCCATAATTTTTTGAAAATATTTGAAGAAAAATAAACATGCAGATTTTTTTTGCCAACAGACAAGACTATAGTATAAAACAAAATAGCAATCACTAGATTAACTTCATTCTGAGGCTGCTAGAATATATATATTCAGCATTAATTCCAAGAAAGCAGAAGCACATTACAGCAGACCAAAAAACAACTGTAAAACAAACTAAAAGCAAAACTATAGTCATATTTTTATTTTAAAAACTATATCCAGAATTATTTTCGTAAAAATGGATTAACTTAATTTTAAGTTGACATGTTGGCCAAGAATCTATAAATTTCGTTGATAAAACACATTAAACTTATACAGGATTCTGTTCATAAAATCAACTTAGCATGTTGTTCAAAGGTTTAAAATAACTGAGACATATTTCCTGATAATAAAGTATTTCACCGTAACTTTAATCAATTCCTACCCTTTTTTCGAAATCCTTGCTTTTCATGTTCAAGGCCTCAAAATATTTTATCTTTCTTATCTTTCCTCTGTCTTTCCTGCTCCTCTTCTACCTTTCTGGAACACCTATTCAAATCTCAGCTGCAGAAGAAATCATAACTCCATCATACAACTGGAAGCCTCAGTATTATGGTAAAATAAAAGGCGAAAAAAAACTGCTTTACACCCGCAGCTTTGCTCGTAGCCAATTACGTTTTGTTGATATAGATAATGATGGTGACAATGATCTTTTTGTAGGAAAAGCAGATGGAAGGATTGCTTTTTTTTCTAATCAAGGGAATTCCTCTGTTCCAATCTTCAAATTACAGACAGAAGATTTTGAGGTAATACACGAAGTTTTAGATGAGCGAAACAATCCCATGCTCCATAAAATAGTTCTTGACGTGGGTAATAATGCTGCGCCTGAGTTTGCGGACATCGACAATGACGGAGACTTTGATCTATTTATTGGCTCTAAAGATGGACATATCTTCCATTATGAAAACAGGGGCAATCAACTCAGTCCGATTTTTTTACGCAAAACTCCAATTTACATGGGTTTAAAATTTGGAGGAAACAGTGTGCCTCGTTTTGCTGACGTTAATGGTGACCGTGCTTTAGATTTATTAATTGGAACAAGATCGGGTAAATTACACCTATTTTTTAATTCTGGAATGACAGACGAAGCAGTTTTTTGTATAAAATTTGATGTTGCAAACCCACCTGATTTGCGTTGCAAATACCAACCTGAAATAATTGATGACATTGCTCCCCAGATAAATGCGATTCCGGAGCTTGTTGACTGGGATCAGGACAAAGATTTGGACCTTGTTGTAGGAAAATCAAATGGAAAAATCAATTATTATCTTAACAACGGAAACCGGTTTGCACCTCAATGGATTATAAAATCAAGGCATTTTCAGTTCATTGATGCAGGAGGAAGCGTTGCTCCAACATTTAAAGACCTTAACAATGATAATTTCCCCGAATTATTTTTAGGTACATCCTCATCTATGGTTATCTATTACGAAAACAAAGAAATCCTATGGGATCATTTGAGGAAAATTAAAGCCCTTCAATTAGAAAAGCTCGAAAAATCCGCTTCTTTTGAAAAAATGCTTTCACAGGCCTGCAAAGAATTAAAAGGTTCACCCGAATGCCTAACACCTCTTGCTGAGGCATTCGATGTTCCTATAGATGTAAAAATAAGCGACATAAAAGAATTACAGCCATATATTTTACGTCCCGACTTAAGTATTGATACAAATATTGATGATGTGCCCCATACATCTGATTCAAAAAGAATAAATAATGATAATAACTTAGATATTGTAGTAGAAGAAAATTCAAGAACAGACGTTGAATTACAAGCTACAAATGAGAATGAAGCTAAATTGACTGAAGAGCAGACAGATACAACAAATACTGGCGGTGATAAAGAAAATAAATATCCGGCAATAAACAAAAAAATTAAGAATCTTCAATTCCAGGGAGCTATTACCAGGAATCAACTTTGGTTAGCTAGTAGAAACTTTTTGAAGATAGAGAGTCTAACCGGGAGTGAGGGGCATTCCATCGTCACAACCGGAGACTGGAACAAAGATGGGCGCCTCGATATTCTGCTTGGAAGTCGGTCAGGAGAAATATTTGCTTTTGAAAACAAAACTGATAACGGAACTGACTGGCACCCCATAAATTTTCCAGCCCTTAAAAAAAATAAAAGACAACACAGTGCACCAGTTTTAACAGATATCGATGGGGATGGTGATTTAGACATTATTAGTGGGAATCGGAATGGTAATTTGGAGTTGCTGCTAAACATTGGCTCTGCAAAAACACCAAAATGGATCGTACATGACATGAACCTTTCGCAAATTGATGTTGGAAGTTACAGTAATCCTTTACTCCAAGACATGGATAGGGATGATGATCTGGATCTACTTGTAGGTAATGGTAGAGGTTTGGTCATTTATTATGAAAATCAGGGTAGTAAAACAACACCCCACTTTATATTGAAAAATACTCGTATCTCGGGGATTCAATTGAAAGCCAATGCCGCCCCAACTTTTTGGAAATGGAATAAAGATGAGCATCCTGACCTAGTCATTGGTGGACTTGAAGGTCATTTAAGTCTACTGAGTCATGAGCCACCAGAGAAATTTCCAGCATTGCTTGGATGGAATCTAGAAGCTTCACATTGGCGAAACATTAAGAGCATAGGATATAGCACACCACATTTTGCTGATTTTGACGGTGACAATAGATCTGATTTTATGATGGGAGATGAAGAAGGCAATCTATTGTTTTGGAAAAATGTCGGTCTTAACTTACAAGATAAACCTATAGATAAGAAGACTTTAATACTCACTAATAATATGGTGGAGATCAAAAAAAATGCAGAACTACAGCCTGATACAAATGTTACTTTTGAGACACCGGTCACCGAAAAGGTCACTGAAGAAAAAGGACCAATCGTTCCGAAATTTGAATTTGTAAGCGCGAGGTATGGGAATCTGGAACTTGGAAGACGGGCATTCCCAGCCTTTATGGATATAGATGGAGACAACAATGTAGATTTAATTGTTGGTAACAAAGCTGGTGAACTGAGATATTACCGGCGTGATAAAAATTCTGAAGATTCTGAATGGACCTTAGAAACCAATCATTTTCTTGATTATCTTGGAGCAAAAAATTTAGCACCAGTTTTTACAGATTTAGATGGGGATATGGACACAGACCTGCTTGTCGGCAACCAACAAGGAAAGATTCAGTATTGGGAAAATAAGGGGAATATTGAAATTACAAATTTTGTCTTCAATCCTAAAGTATTTCTAGGGGTCACAGCTGGAAGGAACTCTGTCCCAACTGTTATTGATTTAAATTCAGATGGACTTAATGACCTACTTATTGGAAATTTTTTAGGTCAGCTCTATAAATATAATCGTATTGGCATAAACAAAGAATATCGCTTCCAACTTGAAATTCGTAAATATTTAAACTTAGATGTTGGTATAGGAGCAGTACCGATAATTGCAGATCTTAATAATGATCAACAACCAGAGTTAATTATAAGCTCTGATTCGGGAAAAATAAAGAGCTTTCAGCTTAGTTCCACAAATTCGGGGTCTCTTAACTGGGAACCTACTCCGGGTTATTTTAATGAGCTGAAATTACCCTTAGGAGCTAATCCTGCTTTTGTTGACTTGGATAATGATGGTGATTTGGATTTGATTGTTGGGAGTGATGCTGGAACCCTGTATTACTTTCGTAATACAGGGAACTAATCATTATGTCTGAGAATTGTGAACAGAAATACAAATGAGTGTTTCGTGTCAATTTCTCAAACAATTACCCTATCAGTTTTAACACAGTCATAGAATTCTGATTTGCCTGTGCCATCATAGAGGTACTTGCTTCCATCATGATCTGATTACGGGTAAAGGTTGCCATTTCTTCAGCCATATCTGCATCACGAATTGCAGATTCAGAACTGATTGTATTTTCATGCGCAATCCGGAGGTAATTTAGATTACTTTCCAGATTATTCTTCTGGAACGCACCCATTTTACCACGTGTTGTGCTAACTTCCTCAATTGCTTGGTCAATTACCCGAATAGCATCTTGAGCCTGATCAGCGTTCAACACAGATATTTCAGATAAAGATTTAAAATCTGAACTATTTACCTGACCTCTGCCCAAATCATTGGTTTTCATGCTTCTCAAAGATATTTCAGAATGCTGATCAGTATTTGCACCAATCTGAAAGGTCAATGAGTTCTGCGAAAAAGTTACGGTTCCAGCATTTCCTCCAGGAGGTAATGATTCACCGGTAAAACGAACCTTTATCCCTGCCGCAGTACCAGCACCTTCGGCACCAGTCAAAATCTGACCTTTTCCTGTTGATACTTCTCCGTTTATTTCGCCGGCAACATCAGTACCATTTTTCACAAGTACACTTGTATTTGAGACGTCAGATACTAGTCCTGCAGTATTACTTGCAACCTGAAAAGTATGATCGCTACCGAATTCCTTGTGTCTGAATGATATGGCCTGAGGCGCATCACTTCCAGTCACAGGAGGATAAGGTCTGATCAAATCAATCGACAACCCAGCATCACTAATTGCTGTACTGAGATCATTCAAAGTCTGTTCAACTGATTTCCCTTTTTGAGTTAAAAAGTTAACAGTCCTTCCCCCTTCTGATACAGTAATTTGTTCTCCGGCATCAATTATACCTTGAGACAAAGCTACTGAACCCGTATGATTTGCTCGTGTTGCAGCATTAGAGATATTAACTGAATAACCACCCACACCTGAACTGTGTGCTTCAGTATCAGCATCAACAAATTCTAGATTGGCCCCAGTTGTTACTCCATTACCTGCCCGACTTCCATCTAGCAAATAGTTATGACCATACTGCGTACTTGTTGCAATACGATTAATTTGCTCCAGGATATTATTTATTTCACTTTGATCCGCCTCGAGCATTAGTGGATCATTGGCACCCTCATTGCCTGCATGTATAGCCAATTGACGTGCCTGAACCAATGCGCTACTTACTTCATCCAGAGCACCTTCTGCTGTTTGTATTAGCGAAACTGCCATCTCTGAATTATCTATAGCCTGGTTCAGTCCTGCAGATTGGGCTCGCAGATTTTCTGAAATCTGCAATTGCGCAGGGCTATCTGCAGCACGGTTTATTTTTAAACCTGAAGATAGTTTCTCCATGGTTTTTGCTTGAGCGTCGGCATTTTTCACGACACTCCTGTGAGCGTTTATTGCGCTCATATTATGGTTTACTCGCAAAGACATAATGTCCTCCTATGTGCGTGTTAAACAACCCTCACTGCATGTGAGAGTCTATTGTTGCCTTCAAAACGACATCCATTCCCGAATATCCAGCGCCCTCATCTGTACATAATGAGGCTTGAAAAGCTGATAATGAACATTCACCATTCAGCTAATTAAAAGCTCTTTAAGCAGCTCTTAATTTGTAAATTTTTTCTTAATACTCTGCTTATTCTCCAATTAACTTTCACATTTGAGCATTTAAAAATATCACTCATACAAAAAGGATCATCAATCTTCATTGTTAAAAGTTAATTTGCGTTGTTTAAGGAGCACCAGATATAACGATTTCATGCTCCAAATTTTTTTATAGCATTTGTTAGATGCACTATCCCAATCCAATTCGTGACATACCTCGTTTTTCTATAATTCGAACCGCTACAAATTTCACGACTCCAATTTCATTTTTCTAAAACTTAAATAATAATTTTCTAGTCATTTTTCTTTAAAAAATGAACATGACTATACAAACCAAATATTCGTCAATTTCTACTTTAAGAATCTCATCATTTACACATTTTGATTTGGCCTTTTAACAGATTTAAGTGGTTATAAATTACCTACTAAAAAATAATTAAAATAATATTTTTATTACAAAATGAATATTCTTTTACATAATTATTTTTTAGATTTCTATTGTTCTAAAACTAATTAATTATGTTTTCATGTTTTTTACAAACTGTTAAAAACAACTTTTATATTTATGACAAAGGACAATATCTTATCCTTGACCTTTGTCTTAAATACTTGTTGCCTTCAATATCATTAATAACTTACTCATAAATTTAGCTTTACCGATAAGGATTAAATCATAAAGCAGCTAAATATTTTCATTGAGGATTCGCAATATTTTTTTAGCAAAACTATACTTATTGGATGAATTAATATTCTTAATCTCATTATCATTACTTCATGACTGACATATAACTCTTTTTAACTGTGCCAGCAATTATTTGTTTGCTTCCGTCATGGTTTGATTACGGTTATACCGTTCCATTTCTCTGATAATTCGCGTATTCACTCATTTACCAAATTTTTACCGTCTTTTTTCACTGATCCAACTGAAATAGACTGACTAGCAAATAGTCTTAAATCTGACTTATTCTTGGCAAGTAATAAATCTTTTTTTAATTTATTTGTAAAATCACTTTTGTTACAAAATTATACTTTTTAGACTTTTTGCTTTTTGTTAAAGTCAGCTTATTTACTTAAAACAAAAGACAATCACTAATTTTTGTCCTTTGTCTTAAATAACTAATCTAA
>SHAT01000051.1 GCA_004213175.1 Pseudomonadota bacterium
TTCCCTCAGCTTTAGTTTTTCCCTCAGCTTTAGTTTTTCCCTCAGCTTTAGTTTTTCCCTCAGCTTTAGTTTTTCCCTCAGCTTTAGTTTTATTATTTATATTACTTGCTACTATTTTGCTTTCTTCAACCTCAACTGGGACCTTAGAAATATTATCTTCAGCTTGTTCCTCTTTTGAATATAATGCTTCAGCAGCATTTTCAGCTTCTTCTAAATTAATTCCTTCATTCAGTTCTTTAGATGTTCTCTCAATGCTATTTTCATTTTCTCTTGATTTCGCTAATTCTTTTTCCAATTGTTTATCAATGGAAAGTTCTTCATCCTCATTAGCAACGATGTTGATTTTGTAACCAATTAATTTTGAAGCAAGCCTAACGTTCTGTCCTTTGTGACCAATTGCAAGAGAGAGTTGATTAGCGGCTACAATCACATCAATTTGTTTTTCTTCCTCGTCAATTTCAAGACTATCTATTTCTGCAGGTGCAAGTGCATTGCAGGTATATTGATCTATGTCTTCACTCCAGCGCACAATATCAATTTTTTCCCCATTTAAATCATTGACAATTGTTTGCACACGGCTACCTCGCATACCCACACAAGAACCAACTGGGTCTATTTCATCATCGGTGGAATAAACTGAAATTTTTGCTCTTCTGCCAGGCTCTCTGGCTGCATTGACAATTTTAACGATACCATCAAAAATTTCAGGTACCTCCATTTCAAACATCTTTATTAGCAACCCAGGATGTGTTCTTGAAATAGTTAGTTGAGAATCTTTGTGTGGATTGTCATTTACATCGAGCAATAAAACACGTACATGATCACCAAATGTAAAATTTTCACCATAAATCTGCTCACGTTTGAATAAATATGCTTCTACATTATTTAGAAAGGTGAGAGCTACACGGCCGTTTGGTTCAACACGTATTACAGTTCCAGTTAAAACTTCGTCAATCTTTTCAGTAAAAGTGGACACGACCATTTGCCGTTCTGCTTCTTTAATACTTCCAAAAATAATTGGTCGTGTGGAATGTGCAATTCGTAAAAATTCGCGATCACTTATTTCATACTCAACTTCATCACCAATGCCTGCTTCAGGATCAATTTTTTCTACATCTTGCACCGAAATTTCATTGACTGGATCTTCAACTATTTCAACAACTTCCTTATAATGGGATAAGTTTATTTTTCCAGTCTCTCTATCAATCTGACCTTCAATATCGTTATACGGGAGTTTGCGTTTAGCCGCTTGTATTAGTGACTCTTCTACCAATTTAATCACTACTTCGTGGTCTAACCCTTTTTCTTTGGAAAAGTCCTTGATTATTTCAAATAAGTTTTCTTTCAAAACTAACCCTTTTGTTTTACGTTTTTCTTTCATGTTTTTATCAAATACTTAAAAATCTAATATTGGTTGAAGGTTCGCTTTTGTAATCTGCAGTAACGGAATTTCCAATTCAGAACCGTCCTTTTCAATAATTACACGTATTTTTTTTTCTGAACACGCCTGGAGTATACCGATAGCTTTCTTGATGCCTCGGTGTTTTTGTTGCAGGCGTACCTTAATTCGTTGCCCTACATAAGTTTTAAAATGGTCAATTGTTATTAATTTTCTGTAAATTCCTGGTGATGAAACTTCTAAAGTATTTGTTTTAAAAATTGGATCATCATTACCCAGAACTTCCAAAGCAATCTGGTTTACTGCAACGCAATCGTCCAGCCCTATCCCTAATGGACTGTCAATAAACAGCTGCATTATTTTTTCTGAACCATGCCTGTTAAATTCGATATCTATAAGTTCATAACCTTTTGTTTTAATCGGTAGAACCAGCAGATTAAAAAAATCTTCTTTTGTTCGAATCATTTTCTGCATTGTTTAGGGCAAACTGTAAACCTACTGATTAAAAGCTAACTCCCATTTCTATCAGTATTGAAGTGAATTGTCGATTCTTTTTTAGACTTGATTAAGCTTTCCTGTCAATAGTTAAATAATCAACAAGTTCTATAAGCATTGCCTTTGCAGGATGTTCGGGGAGATCTTCTAAAGCCATTGTGGCCCGGTACGCTTGTTTTTCGCAATAAATAGCTGCGGCGTCCAAAGCTCCTGTACTTTCAGCACGAGCGATACACCAGTCTATATCAGATTTTAAGACTTGTTCTCGTTCTGATAACAAAATACTGCGTAAACGCTCAGCATCTGATTCTGAGAGTCGATCCAAAAGCTCGATTGTGATTAATGTTCTCTTTCCTTCAGCTATGTCACCACCGCGCTCTTTACCATAACCGCCGGCATTAGCGCTTGGAGCGATGTTTTCACTGTTTTCTGTTAAGTTCAACAAATCATCACGCACTTGAAAACCGATACCAATCGCTTTTCCAAAACGACCTACAGTTTCTAATTCCGACTCAGAAGCACCTGCAATCAATGCTCCGCACTGGCAAGGACCCTTTCCGGAATACCAGCCTGTTTTTTTGCCTATCATATCACGATATTCGACACGGTTAGGAAAAATCTTTTTTGCGACCCAGCCAATATCGAGTGCCTGTCCCTCAAAAGTAGCCCGCATGACCTTGTTCAAATGTCGGTGAATTCTTAAAGAAAGTGTACTTGATAATCTTGAGTTGTTATCAAGCAAAATTTCATGTACTAGCCCTAAAAGAGCATCTCCTGAGTTTAGCGCAAGAGCTGTACCGTGTTGGAGATGTAAAGTAGGTTCACCTCGGCGCAGTAAAGAATCGTCCTCTATATCATCATGTATCAGCGCAAAATTATGAAACAACTCAAGAGCAACAGCAGAATTCAAAGCGTCTTCCGGATCTCCTCCAAATAATTCGCAACAAAGCAGGACTAATGCAGGACGGAAGTGTTTCCCTCCACGTTGTGAATAGTTACGCATTAAATCATATAGATACTCTTTTGGTTCAGCGTCTGGAAAGCTACTAAGAGTCTCTTCGCTTATCCATTCGCTTGTTGCTTTAAGATAAGAATTTAATTGCTTATGGTCTTTGGTTAGAACTCTCGTCATCGTCAAATATTAGATAATAAAGTGGCAAAAAAATAAAAAAAATAGCTTAATATGATTGAAGTTTAGGAATGCGGAAATTGCTTTTTATTCGTTGATTAGATTGATTGAGACCTTCGACGGGTAAAACGGCACTCAGTCGATCCGAACCTGGCAAAAAATCAATACGATGAAACCCTTTATCAGGATTCAAGAAAGCTTCTTCAACATCCTTCAGTCTTCTTATTTCTTGACCATTAATCTGTTGTACAATTGCATTCGAAAGTTTTTGATAACCAATGTTGATCTGATCAGGTATAACTTGTGTTACCAGAACGAAACGCTGAGCAGATTTAGCACTTTGTAATTCTGATTCATCATTTAAATTATTACCCATCAAAACAGTCTTATTTTTTTCCAAAAACAATCTTAGGCGCACAGGCGCGCGTGACCTCCAGTTTGCTCCCCACATGGAAAGATAATTTGCTGTTAACTCTTGAAATAAAAATCCTCCCTGTATCAAATAACGTGGAGTATATCCTACTCTTTTCAGCGGGACAGTTCGTCCATCATCTTTGTAAGCCGAAACTTTCGTATGTAAAATCATTGCTTCCCCATCACGGATTATATCAAGCTCCAGTGGATCTCCTACTTTAAGTTGATCCAAAAAAAGTAGATCAAAGAGCGAATGCCCCCATTCTGGATGTTCAATTATTGCATCATGGGAAAGTCTCCATTTTCCTATTTTAGTTAAATAATCACCGTGTTTTAGGACTTCAGAACCTGTACCGTAAGGTAAAACTCGACTGATCCATATCCCCGGTAGTGCAGGTGGAATTTTAAAATAATCGGCTGTACTAGGTTGCGGTAATTCCCTCCAGCTAAAACCACGATGGGCTAAACTATTGTAGGTAGCTTTGCCTGCATGTTCTAAAAACTCGAGTAACATTTGCGTTGGAATTGCTTTCCTTTTATCTGTCTCAAGGATCATCCCTACAGCTTCGTTTTCTTGAAGCAAAGGGTATCCCTGTCTAGCTTTTGAAAAACCGCTCAGTTTTAATATCGGGAACCATGCATCACTGACTCTTCGGTGGCCAACTGTCATGAGTTGTATTGTACCTGATTCAATTTCCCATTTATGAGCAGATTTAATTTTAAATGAGTATACATCAATAGCATCAACTTTAGACTTATTTTTTACCGGAGACCATTTTATCGGATTTAATCCATCCCAAAAATTTGAGTTTTCTATGTTCAGCAGAGCCAGATTTGCAGCATAGTCCATTAGCACTAGTTTTGCTTGGAAAGGCTGGCGGATGTCTTTGCGTGTTACCTCTATTAGAGTTGCGTCCGCAACCATTTCTGCGGTTGTTAACAAATATAATGTCTTTTTGTCAGCTTTTTTCGATGTTTCACTTTTTTTAGACAATGGCAAATTAACAACTAGTGCCATTCCAGATTGAGTCCGGATTTCCCGTTTATCCCATGGAGTCAACCAATCGAAGGACTGTTGATATGATTTTAGCAGTACAGCCTTTTTAAACCACGGTTTTATTGGCGGAGTTTCAGCGTGTAAAACTCTAAATAAAAGCAATGTGGGGCTACAAATAATCCATCCCACAATAACTGAAAACAGAATAAATTTTATCATAGAGATTATTTAATTAGTTTCTGACAGATTTGAACCAGATAAAATTCCATAACGCTTTAGTACGTCTTGCTGTTGATCAAGACTTTTTTTGTAATCCAGTACTACAGGCATGTTATCCCATTCACTTTCAAATACAACATGCCGCGTGGCTGCTGGCATATCTTTAAGCATTTTGTCCAAATCCTTCAAAGTGTTGATAGATGAGCCATTTACAGTACTGACTATAAAGTTTTGCAGATTTGTATACCCTGTGTTGACAGAGCTTGGTAGAACTCGTGAAATCAAAACAGACTGATCTCTTCTAGTGTGCGGACGTTCAAGTTCACGATACCAGTGCTCATAAGCAAGTGACGGTGATAAGTTCCCAGTTAAATGAATATAATTACGATTTAGAGCAATCAAAACCAGTCCGCCAAAAATCAAATATTCCGGCAATTCATCATAGCTGTTACGTAATTCAGCACCGAAAGGTGGGGCCTTAAGAGTGAGGCTGAGGTTATGGAATTTTCCGTCGCGCCAGACTTCAACCTTGAGAGAATCTCCAATTTGCCGGTTTTCAGCTTCAATGAAAAATGAGACTAGTTGTTCTCCAAAATTAACCATTCCTGCAGCATCAATTCGCTTGTCTTCAATCTTTGTTAGTACGTCTCCTTTTATAATCAATCCTTCTGCGGAAGAGCGAGGGACAACCCGATCTACAAGGATTCCCGTATTATTTTCTGGCAATCCGTGGTAACGCCGATAATGTCGATTAAACAGAGAGCTAGTTTGAACTCCTATTTCGGGAACACCTTCGTATTTACCGTCTTTCATATCTATTAGGAAACGTGTGATGAGAGGAACGGGAATAAAATAACCCACATCATTTAGTCTTAAATTAGACTGAAAGGCAACTCCAATTACTTTCCCATGCTGCGTAACAGGACCACCGCTGTTTCCAGGATTTATTGCAGAATCAGTTTGGACAAGTAAGTGTGAATCGATGCCGGAGTGAACATATGTTCCGAACTCAATACGCGAGACAACACCCTCAGTTCTGGAAAGTTCCTGGCCACCCATAGGATAACCAAAAGCCCTGACTCTGCTTCGTAATTTAGGAATCCCCCCCAGTTTGAGTGGATTTAAATTTAAATAAAAATTGGGGTCACGTACTTTCAACAAAGCGAGATCTGAATCGTGAGCAATTGCAAATACATCAGCTAAAAAAGGTTTAGAGCTAGAAATTTTATTCACTAGTATCATCCTTGAATCACTGACTACGTGGGCGTTTGTTAAGATCAAATCATTTTTAATTAAAAATCCGCTGCCTTGTCCTCTTACGGTGGGTTTCAATTTCCAAGGCGACTGCCAGTCTGGACGTTGTTGAAAATTTGTTATACGAAAAACAGCATGCTCAATGCCACTAACTTTTGCGTGCGCATTTAGATAATAAAATGAACAGAGGCAGATCAACATAAAGAAAATTTTAACTAAATTATGAAGCATAAAATATTTCATAAATTATATTCATTAAACTAGAAAAATTAAAATTCCTGTACCAATTAAAATGCGGTAAATTACAAAAACGAGAGTACCGTGATTACGGATAAAGTGCAGCAAAAAATCTATTGAGATGTAACCTGTTACAAAAGCAGTGGTAATTCCAACTGCTAAATTTAAATAATGATCAATGCTGATACCAATTTCAATCAATTCCTTCAATTCATAAAGACCGCTCCCAAAAATTGCTGGTAATCCAAGTAAAAATGAAAATCTGGCCGCAGCTTCTCGGTTTAACCCGACTATCAGTCCGCCCATGATAGTGGATCCTGAACGAGAACAACCAGGTATCAGAGCTAATGCCTGAGTAAGTCCAATCAATTGAATTTGTACAAAACTTAATTGTTTGATGTCACGATTTCGCGGAGAAAGTTTTTCTGCAAGAAAAAGAAAAATTGCGAGTACGATGAGTGCTGATCCAATCACCCAAAGTTCGCGAATTTCGTTTTTGATGAAATCCTTAAATACTAAACCTAGAACTACGACAGGAATAGTCCCTACGGCAATACTCCAAGCCATACGAGAATCTGCTGTACGCATAGGTTCACGTTTCAGTATACTTTCAATAGCCGCTTTTGAAAGATGCCAGACGTCATGACGGAAATAAATAATTACCGCAATTAGTGTCCCCAGTTGAATAATCGCAGAAAATTCTGTTCCTGGATCAGGCCAGCCAAGAATATGTGGAACTATACGTAAATGAGCTGTACTGCTGATCGGCAAAAATTCACTAAATCCTTGAACCACACCAAGTACGAAAGCTTGTATCAAATCCATCGTTTATGAAATTTGGAAAATAAAGTTTAAATTTTAAGAGTCAAAAAATGAAACCCGGAGTTTGATTTTTAGCAGGTCAATTTGTGATTCAACTTTTTTTAGCAGGGAGATCTAAATATACTCAATTTAATTATCCTTAGTACTGCCTGAATAATCAATCTGTGAATTATTTTGGCAATAATAATGTGAAAAATTTTAAATATTATAAATGATTAACAATTTTTAAAAACTTATCATTTTAAAAAAATGCTAATCATGAAACAGTTATTTGATTTATATTTTCAGTATTTATTTTTTTGTTGGAAATCAAATTCTCGAATTAAGATTTTTTCAGTAAATACCAAATTTCTGTGTTAAACATTTTTACTGTTTATCAGTAGTTTATTGATTTTAGTTACGTTTTAATAATTAGTTAGACGATATTTATGGAGAACAAGCAAAGTTGAGGAGAATTTGTAATTTGAAAGAATTTTTCTTCTATCATCGGACCGACTGAAGCGGGCAGTACTTCTTGACAAGGATTCTTCTTAATGAATTTTACCGTTAGAAATTACTATATTTTCACTGAGAGTATTTTTTGTGCTTCCTGAAACACCAATTCTGGATGGATTTTTTTTAGACAGTCATAGTGTCCGTAACGGCATTTTCTTGAGAAACAGGGTGAACAGAATAAATTATTGCACAAAATTGAGGCAGATGGATTGACTGGTGCAGTCCAGGAAGGAGATGTTGAACCGAAAAACGCAATTTGTGGACGCTTCAAAGCACCCATTAAATGCATACTTCCAGAGTCATTGCTAATTAGAAGTTTTGCTTTTGACAGGATTGCCAAGAATTCGGTTAAAGAAGTATGTCCGCAATAATTATGAATACCTTCAAATCCTTGAGATATTTCTTCTCCGAAATCCGCATCTTCATTTGTTCCTAAAATAAGAATTGGAATTCCAAAACTTTTTTTAATATTAGTAGCTAAAGTGCGGAAATGTTCAAGCGGCCACTGTTTTGCTGGACCATAAACTGCGCCTGGAGTAAAGACAATGTAAGATTCTGGTAACGGTTTTTGAAAAGTATTTAGATGTTTTTGGGTCCATTCCCCAGTTATTTCTAGATTTGGAGGATATTTTTCCATAGAAAGTTCTGGATCAAGCAAATTTAGGTACTCTTTGAGGAGGTGTACCGAACGAGGCTTTACCTCATGCTTTTTTGCCTTGCTAAGCAAAAGACTTCTAAATTCCCCTGCATACCCGATGCGCTGAGGGATTCTACTTTGAAAGGCCATCCAGGCTGAAGAAAAGCTAGGAGGGAGGACATAAAAGTGGGAATAATTTTTGGAGGATAATTCCCTTCCAAAAGTTCCGGCCGTATTCTTTCCCGCGTCAAACACAATTATTTTTCCACGCTGTGGCATAGGTAAATTTTCAAATCCGGATTTAACTATCAAATCAACGTTTGATTCAGGATAGTAGTCAAGGATGGCTCTAACAAATCCGCTTGCTATTACAAGGTCACCGAGCCAGTTTGGTGTGCGTATGAGGATTTTTGAGGGGGTATTTTCAGACATTAACTTGTTTCATTCAAGTATTGACGATTTGCGTTTTTGCCGTGTACAAAAATAATATCCATCCGGAAGCAAAGAATTGTAGTGTTTCAGTTCAAGCTCATTGCTGTTATGAAGTCTTAGTTGGACTTGTTGTTTTTCAACTCGAAAGTGGGAAGCATCCGTGTTCTGACAAACAAATTCGGCTTGTTTACGAAATGTCTTTGGATGCTGCACATAAGTCTTTTCTGGTATATTTGAACATCCCGAAGCAGTAAATATCAGCAAAACAAACGGTCTAAAATAAAACAGGTATGGGCTAAAATACATGAAGAATATCAGACTGAAAGTTTCTTTTCCTGAACTTATATTTTAAAAGTTAATTTAACTGAAAATAGAGGTAAAGGCAACGTTTAGAAGCACTGCTTACAAAAGCTTCCTTTATGAACATTATTCAGGAACTTAAATAACTGTGACTTCTATTATTATCAGGGATCTTTGTGGTATTAGGTTTCTCTTCAAATTCATGCAAAAAAGTTTGCATTTGTTTGAGAAAAAAATCATCTGAAGAGATTCTCACAGCTACTTTTTTTAAGGTAGCATGTATTGTTGAATGGTTGCGTCCAACAATTTGTCCAATTTCATTCAGAGATAGTGGGGTAAGTTGTTTGATTAGATATACAGCTGCTTGACGGGCTTTACTGTGTTTTCGGTCACGCTTATAGGACAGCAGACCTTCCTCAGTAATTTGGAACATGACATACACCCGCTGTAGGATTTTATTAATTGTCTCATCTCCAGATGTAACACCTGATTGTGATGGATTTTTATTTTGAGCAGTCACTTTTAACCAATCTTTAAGAGCGTATTTTGCTAGTTCTATTGTCAACTCTTGATTTAACAACGAAGCGTGGACACCCAACCTTATCAAAACACCTTCCATGCGTCCAATACTACCCTTGATATTCTTAACAATAAAATTTGCCAAGTCATTGCTCAGTGGGATACTGCGTTCTAAAGCTTTCCTTTCAAGGATTTCAATACGTGTTTGATCATCAGGGATACCGATGTCAACTGTCAATCCTGATTCAAGCCGGCCGAGCAGTCCGGAATTGAGACCTTCAATTTGTGTAGGTGCCACTTGGCATGCTATGACAATCTGTGCTTTTTTTTTGCGTAGTGCATTAATAGTATGGAGAAGTTCAGTTTGGCACTTGGATGAGGGAAGTAATGCTTGTAAATCATCAAGCAGGAAGGCATCAGCCTTTCGGTAACGATCACGAAATTCTTTCATTTTGTGCGTCCTGAGATGGACAATGAAATCATTCAAAAAATCCTCTGCTGCAACCTGGACTGTTCGTTTCTCAGGTATGTAATGTTGCAGTTCATGATTTATCCCTTCAAGCAAATGTGTTTTTCCTGAACCGGGCTCACCATAAATTATGAATGGATTAAAGGCAACTCCAGGCATTTCTACAACGGCTTTGCAAGCTTTGCTGGCCAAAAGATTGCGTTTTCCGGGTATAAAGGTGTTCAGTTGTAAAGAGTATTCACAACCTATTGGTTTTTGGGACATTTTTGTGGGTTTGACTGATTTAGGAAGAGTTTCCTCAATTATTCCTTTAAAATGATCTTCATTTAGCTCAAACTCAGGCTGGATAAATTTTTTGGGGTTTGAAATACCACCAATTTTATAAACGAATTTTTTCTCTGAAAATGGAGCTTTTTCCGGAAAAAATTCATCGAGAATTTTTTTCAGCAGAGATTCGTGGTTTGTTTTAATTTCGTAACGATAAATCTTGTGTGCAATTCCCCCGAGGATCACTTTTGAAGGGGTAATTTTCAACAATTGTAAAGAGTTGAGCCATGCCTGATTTACATGTGGAGGTAAAGAACGCTTTACGCACTCTTTAAATTCTTTAGATTGTTCTTGATTAAACTCCATTTTTATTTATTTTTCAAATCCATTTGTTATTTATTACACGTAAGAAATCAGGAGAATTACTAACTGAATTTGGCATAATATTTTTCCAATCCATGGAATCTCAGCAACCAGAATGGATTCATTAATCTAATGCAAAACGTGTTTAAAAATCAACAAAAAAGAATTCTAAAAAGATGAGCCAGTTACCAGTAAAATGTTGATAATAAAGAGAATAAAATAATATAATTTATCTAATTATCTTTTACAAATAAAGATTATAAGGATAATAAAGTTGTTCAATATTAGGCACCTAAGGCTAAGGTAAAAAAATATTTTCGTGCTAACTTAATTTTACAAAACACTTTTTATAGGAAACTAAAAATGAATAAGTCTGCAACTGAACCAAACAAAATAACCATAGAATATTTAACATTTTTGACAAAAATCAGCAGTCTTCATCTGTCCACAATTGGAGAAAATGGACAACCAGAAAGTAGTTACGCACCTTTTGTTATTGATCAAAATAATAATTTTTATATTTACATTAGTTCACTTGCACGCCATACCGGCAATATGCTTGATGATGGACGTGCTGGAATTATGCTTATTGAAGGAGAAGAAGAGGCAGAAAATATTTTTGCAAGAAGACGTGTAACATTTGAATGTAATGTGGAATTATTAGAAAGAGAGACACAAGACTGGAGGCGAATAATGTTGCTGTTTGATCAACGTGAACCTAAACTGATGGAGACATTACGCAGCCTCATGGATTTTCAGTTGTTGCGTCTGCGGGCGAAATCGGGTCTTTTTGTCAAAGGATTTGGCAAAACTTATAAAATCTCTGGTGCCCGGATGGATGAATTATCACATGTCAATCCTCGAAAACAAAATTAATTTTAAGAAGTTGCTTCAAGTAAATCTTGAGTGTATGGATTCTGTGGTTGTTTCAGAATATTTTTAGCAGGACCGGCCTCTACAGCAACACCGTCCTTCATGACGATGATATCATGACAAAGTGCCTTAATTATTTTCAGGTCATGACTAATGAAAAGGAAAGTCAGGTTGTATTTATGTTGTAAATTACGTAATAGCTCCAAAACCTGAGACTGCACTGATCGGTCGAGCGAGGATGTTGGTTCATCCAGCACCAAAAAACTTGGCTTGAGTACTAGTGCACGTGCAATTGCAATTCGTTGTCGCTGACCTCCAGAAAATTCGTGAGGATATCGATATCTCAATTCAGGATCAAGACCTACTTCTTTAAGAATATTCACGATTATTTTTTGATGATTATGCTGATCTTCAGAATTGTGAATTTCAAGTCCTTCTGCGACTATTTGTTCTACATTCATTCTTGGACTCAAGCTGCCATATGGATCCTGAAATACAATTTGCATTTCCTTCCGAATCGGAGTGATCTGCTGTTGATTTAAAGAGTTTAGGCTAACATCACCAAACTGTATTGATCCTTCACTTTTTATTAAACGGAGTAATGCAAGAGCGAGAGTTGATTTTCCTGATCCACTTTCTCCAACTACTCCAAGGCTGCGTCCTTTCCGTATTTCGAAACTGACACCGTCAACTGCTTTCACGTGATCCACCGTTCTTTTTAAAATCCCTTTCTTAATTGGAAACCAGACCTTTAAATCATTAACTGAGACATTAAGTGGAGCGGATGCTGAGATTGGAACGGGTTCTCCACTCGGTTCTGACACTATAAGTTGTTTTGTGTATGCGTGTTGCGGTTCTACAAAAATAGTTTCAGTCATGTTTGTTTCAACAATTTCACCTTGAGTCATAACAGCAACCCTGTCTGCGTGATGACGAACAATTCCAAGATCATGTGTAATCAAAAGGATAGCCATATTAAATTGTTTCTGCAGTTGTCTCAGGAGTTGAAGAACTTGTGCTTGTACTGTAACATCGAGTGCGGTAGTAGGTTCATCAGCGATCAGCAAGTCAGGTTTGTTAGCAATCGCCATAGCAATCATCACCCTCTGGCGTTGACCCCCGCTTAATTCGTGGGGAAATGCGCCTAAACGCTTTTTAGCATTTTGAATTTCAACCATTTCCAGTAGTTCCAGAGTACGCTCATGGGTCTGCTTGGTACTCAACCCTTGATGAACAAACAAAACTTCACTGATTTGTTTTTCAATTGTGTGTAAGGGATTTAGAGAGCTCATTGGTTCTTGAAAGATCATACCTACCTTGTTTCCTCTTATCGCTCTGATATTTTTTGTAGAAAAGTTAAGGAGGTCCTGGCCTTCAAACTCAATATTTCCTTCGGGATGTGAGGCTGAATCAGGCAAAAGACGCAGGATTGAGTGAGCAGTGACGGATTTACCGGAACCACTTTCTCCAACTAGAGCTAGGGTCTCACCCTTGTTTATATGCAGCGAAGCTCTTCGTACTGCATGAGTTATATATTCTCCCTGAGAGAAGTCTACCGATAGATTTTTAACAGATAGTAAAGGGGCTAACATAAAGAATTATTTAGATTAAGATGCTTTTTCCAATTTTACGGGCATCATCTGCTGTGGTCATACTTCGATCTACTTTGTTGGGTACTTCAATTCCTTTTTGAAAAGCAGGTCTTAATGATAAAACATCCAGCCAGCGTCGTAAATTAGTTAGTTGTTCAATTTCAAGGCCGGCCCATAGATAACCACGAACCCACGGCCAAGTGGCCATATCCGCGATTGAGAGTTCTCCGGCCAGAAATTCATTATCTTCAAGCTGTTTGTTGAGCACAGAGTACAGTCTAAAAGTTTCATTCTGGTAACGCTTGATCGCATATTCGATCTTTTCAGGTGCATAGCGATAAAAAACATGCGCCTGTCCCTGCATAGGGCCTATTCCTCCCATCTGAAACATAAGCCATTGCAATACCGAAGAACGCACTTTGGGATCTGTTGGAAAAAAATGGCCGGATTTTTCAGCGAGATAGATCAGGATAGCTCCGGACTCAAAAACTACAAAATCATTATTATCGTGGTCAACTATTGTTGGAATTCTACCATTTGGATTGAGTTTTAGGTAATCTAGTTTTTTCTGCTCTTTTGCCACAAGATCAATAGCAAAAACATTATAAGGTATTTCAAGTTCTTCCAGTAAGATAGAAACTTTGTAACCGTTTGGAGTTGCACTAGTGTATAAATCAATCATTATGTTTCGTTTGAAAATAGGCTTGTGCTTCTTTATATTCTTCAGGAGTATTTGTATCTTGGCAAATCCATGGTGTTTCTTTCGGAGCAGATACACTGACCATGCGCCAGCCATCACACAGTAATATGGGGCGTCGGTTCCCTTCGGCAAGCAGTTTTGTGCCCATTTTAAGGACTGGGCGCCGGTAAAGTGCTAAAAGAGGATTTGTAATATTATCTTCTTCACTGCAGACAATGTCATATTCGCTTGTCAAAATATCATCCAAAGTCTGAAGCCACTCCCCAGTTAGATAAGGTAAATCACATGTAAGAATGAATACTTTGTCGATCTCTGAACTTAGAAGAGGAAGAGCATCAACAATACCTTGAAGTGGACCCTGTTCTGCCAATGAATCACGACTAAAGCAAATCCAATTTTTTAATTCCTGAGAAATTTGTGGGAGCGTTTGCCCCGGGGCACGCATTACAACGGTTTCAGCTACTAAGTTCCGTAAGATCAACAACAACCGTTCAAGCATTGTACAACCATCAATTACTAAACTGGCTTTGTCTCTCCCCATGCGTGATGACATTCCTCCTGCCAGCAAAATTGCTCCGTAGTTATTTTTCATGTTGGAAAAGAGGCATTGTAATTTTTAGAAAAAGATAAAAGTCGATATAGCTATTAGCAAGTTGCTAATAAACCAGTTAATTGCTAAACAGAGTTATGAAAATTTAGCATAGTCAGTTATTCAAATCATTTTTGTGTCATAGTGTTAAATTTAAGACTAATTGTCGCCGGGAAAGGTAATCAAGGTCAAGTCATGAGAAGCTTTATTTTAATGCAATAAATGAAAATAATTTCTCCAATAATTATGTTGTCCAGTCAAATTAAATATATAGTTTATTATTGCAAATGCTTTAAGGATAATAATTAAATATTAAATAAAAACAATAATTAAAGAATAATATAAAGTTATTATGTTAAAATTTTGAGAAATAACTGATAATCAATTTTTCATTCGGAAACGCATCAATTACTTAACTAGAAAAGATTTGTAAAAAATTCTTGAAAAAATTTATATTTTTCTATAACGTTGAAAATAGATTTCATGAATTTTGGTGTAATCAATAAAAAAGTTTGTGACATATTTTTGATATTTTTAGTCAGATGTCTCTCTGAGTTCCAGATCAGCTAGACTTCTTTAATGAGTGCTCCTGACCATGGTGGTCAGTTTGCAGCAAATTCTGGATTAATATTCATCTTAAGAGGAGAGAATATGGAAAAAAAAGAAAAAATTGGTTCTCAGTCTGTTACTCGGAGAACTCTAGTCAAAGGGATTGCGGCAACTGGTGCTGTCGCAAGTATTGGTCCATGGATACTGCCTAAAACAGCCTTATCTTCTTCTGGAGAGGTTAATGTGCTTCTTTGGTCAGACTATTGCCCTCCAGGTTTCATCAAGGCTTTTAAGAAAAAAACTGGTATTACGATGAATTTCACCGGTATTGGCTCGAATGAGGAAATAATTAACAAAATGAAAGCAACCAAAGGGCGTGGATTTGATGTTTGCAGCCCTACTAATATGCGTTCGCTTCAATGGGAACCATTGGGTTTGATTCAGCCTATAGATTATGGAAGAATTCCCAATGTTAAAAACCTCAATCCTGCTATGCTAGCCGTGGGAGATAATGAGTGGAATTTTGGAGGGAAGGGTTCACATTGGCTTCCTCAAATTTGGGGCACTGAAGGAATTGCTTGGCGTAATGACAAGTGGACACCACCAAGAAGTGTTGGTGGAGTAGCAATGCCTAGTTATGGAGACATATGGCAGTCAGATGTTGAAGGAAAGACAATGATGCGACCACATTCTGGAATGCTTGGAGCAGGTCTTTATATGGAAACCACTGGAGCTTTGGAGCCTGGTGCCATGAAACGTGCCTATGGTAACGAAGCATTGATGCGGAAAACATGGCAAAAAGTAACTGATTTTTGTATCAAAAACAAAAAACAGGTTAAACTCTTCTGGAATGATGCTGATAGTCAAAAAACTGGCTTCATGAATCAGGGTGTAGTTGTAGGCCAAACTTGGGATGGACCTCCTACAGTTCAAATGAAAGAAGGGCTACCAGTTGTTTACCGTGCTCCGGTAGAGGGTTCACTTGCCTGGGTTGACGGCCTCACCCTTTCTTCAGCTTCATCAAATATAGAGCAAGCTTATGCATTTTTTGATTTCTGTTTTGATGCTCAGGCGGCAGGTCGATCAATTGATGGGGGAGGAATAGCTGATTGGGGTCAACATGGTTATAATTCAGCAGTGTTGGGTGCAGACAAGCATGCAAGTGCTGACTATGGGAAGTGGTTTAATAAGATTTATCCAGGAAAATCACTTGCCAATTTGTGGCCCTGGCCAAAAGAGCCTCAGTGGTATGCAGATGTGCGGACTGAATACAGAAATAAGTTCGTAAACGCTTAATCCCCACCTCTATATTTTCGGATATTAAAATTTAATTATATTCGGAAATAATCATTTTGAGTGTTGGTATTGTTTGCGTATTTCAAGCAAATTAATCCAACACTCAACATTCAAGATCAAACATTCAAAACTTAGAAAAATGAGTGCAGACGTTACACTTGAGAATATCACTGTCAAATTTGATGAATTTACTGCAGTAAAAGATGCAGATATTACAATTAAAGGAGGTGAATTTTTTAGTTTCCTTGGACCATCAGGTTGTGGCAAAACGACGCTACTAAGGACTATTTCAGGGTTTCAAGAGCCCTCAGAAGGTAGCGTTTATATTGGTGGTACGGATATGGCCGGAATTGGTCCAAATAAACGTCCTACTGCTTTGATCTTCCAAAATCTTGCTCTATTCCCTTTAATGTCTGTTTGTGAAAATATTGCTTTTTCACTGGAAGTTAAAGGTGTTAGTAAAAAGGAGCGACGGCGACGAGCTGACAAACTGTTGGAACTGGTAGCCTTGCCAGGACAAGGAGACAAAATGGTAAATGAGTTGTCTGGAGGACAGCGTCAGCGGGTTGCTGTAGCACGTGCTCTTGCGGCGGAGCCGGAAGTTTTACTTTTGGATGAACCACTTTCTGCATTGGATCTAAGATTACGTCAGCATATGCGTACAGAATTAAGAGAGATTCAGAAGCGGGCTGGAATTACCTTCATATATATTACGCACGATCAGGGTGAGGCACTCACTATGTCAGATCGTGTTGCTGTAATGCGAGAAGGTTTTATAGAGCAGGTAGGAGAAGGCACGAAAGTATATGACAATCCAGCAACAGCATTTGTGGCATCTTTTGTTGGAGAAAATAATGCGTTTCAAGGCAATGTAAGTGAGGTAAAAGCTCGAAAAGTAATTGTAACTACTGACTATGGTAATCTAGAAGCCTCACTTGCAGATGATGTTAAACTAAGTGTTGGAGACAAAGCTATTGTATTTGCTCGCCCAGAAGCAATGACTATTGTAAAACGGGATAATGCTATCAAGAATGTGATCAATTCCAGAGTAGTCTATCAAGAATTTGAAGGTAAATTTTGGCATTTAATTCTTGATGGAAAGAATGGGTCGAAAATTAAAATGTCGCAAATCAATGATGGTTCGACTCACGTTTATGAAGAAAGGAGTGAGCTTAAAGTCCAGATTGACCCAAAATTAGCTGTAGCACTTCCTTTTGGACCTTTGGCAGCGGAGTAAACAAAATGAATAAATGGTTTAACAAATTTTTTCTAAGAAACGGGCTTGTTCTCTCCTTATATATGCTACTGGTTTCGTTTATCTGGATTATAGTGATGTTTGTGCTTCCTCAAATTTTCATGTTTGACTTTTCATTCCGTTTTAACTGGACTCAAATAGATCCTTCAAAAATTGGTGGTCCAGAAGATGTCTATACTCTTCAGCATTATAAATTTTTATTATTTGGAAGTCCAAACAATCCGGACCCGTTTA
>SHAT01000052.1 GCA_004213175.1 Pseudomonadota bacterium
TTTATTTTTTGAGTTTTAATTTTAATATACTAGGCAGAAACCCGAATCGTCTGTTCCAGAAAAGAAAATATACATTTTGATATCATAAAAAGTTATCTGGCTCATTTTGTAACTGTTTGCTAGGATTGCATAACTATAAAAATATGAATTTATCCACTTCTAAATTTTTTACTTTTTTCTGAATTTTCTAAGTGAATTTATCCGCAAATCAAACAGATACAAAGACTGATCCGCGTTTTTTTATTGTACGAGGAATATTACTGATTTCTGTGTTACTAATTTTCTTAGTGGTTTTAACACTCTGGGGAGAAGCTATTGATATTGACCGTCGTTTCTCGGCTCAGTTTTTTACCACTGGAGAAGACTGGTTTTTAGCAGATAGTTTTCCCTGGAACTGGCTTTACGACTTTGGAGAAGCACCAGGAATTCTCTTTTCTATTCTGTGTTTTACGTGCTGGATATTTTTTCGCACTGACCCAGCTAGAGCTGCGCTTAGGCCTTACTTATTAATATGTGCATTAACTCCGTTCATCGCCTCACTTTTAATGGTAAATGTTGTTCTGAAAGATCATACAGGGAGACCACGGCCTCGAGAAATAACAGAGTTCAAAGGGAACTGGGAATATAAACCAGTCCTGAAAGCTGGTCTGCCTGGACGAGGACACTCTTTTCCATGTGGACATTGTTCAATCGCATTTACATTAACCAGCGGATTTGTTTTCTGGCAGCGTTCACGAAAGTTCTCCCTTTGTTCATTATCTGTAGGACTTGCCTATGGAATGCTGATGAGCATTGCTCGTATCGCACAAGGCGGTCATTTTTTAAGTGATGCTCTTTGGTCTTTAGGAGTAGTCAGTTTTACTTTACTGACGCTTTATTATTTCTTTTTTCAACCACCGCGGACAGAAAACAATCCCGTTTCAGCGTTTTCTAAATCTAAAAAATGGAAGATCTTTGGTGGAACTGTAATTTTTCTGATCCTTTTATCTCTCTTTGTCTGGACGAGACGCCCATTTTACAAAGATCACAATGGTAGTTTCAATATTTCATCAGACATTAAGCAAGTCAATCTCCATCTTCCAAAAAATTGGAAGCTCGAGCAACCTGTTTTTGAGCCGCGTGATAACGGTAAATTTCAGTTGATAATACAAGGTTTTGCTCCTCCACATACAACTCATTATCTGAGTTTTACAACTGAAACTGCTGAATCTACTATGGCATTTAAGTTTAAAGAAAATATAGTTGGATACCACAGAGAATTTGAAAAGAATTTAGAACTGCGATTACCTGAAAACTTAAAAGTTAACATTAATTTAATTCCAGAAAAAAACCTTAAAACCACCTTACCATGAGTTACTAAATTCAAACCAGCAGTGAAAATGCAAACTCAATCTTCTAATGCCTTGAACAGCATAAGTCATACAAGCATTTATTTTATTATTTTGGTCTTGAGATAAAAGATTCTCCGATAGAAGATATAACTGTATTTCTAGTTTAATAATGATGGCTTTCCGCCTATAAGTTCATGCCTAACCTCTGTCAATAACTCAACAATGAAAATATCCCGACAAATCATTTCACTTTTTTTCGCAATCAGCATAGTCATTTGTAGCAACATTCCTGTTTTTGCCGGAACTAATCTGATCAAAGCCTCTTCAATTGCAATGAACGGTTCTGCAAAATATCCAGATGGATTCACCCACTTTGACTATGTAAATCCGAACGCACCGAAAGGTGGATCTGTACGTTTAAATTCCATAGGCACTTATGATAGTTTCAACGGATTTATCTCCAAGGGTGTTCCTGCTGCTGGGATAGGCATGATTTACGAAACACTTACAACTGGTTCTTCTGATGAAGCTTTTACCGAATATGGCTTGATTGCAGATGAAATTGAGTATCCTGAAGACAGGACATGGGTAATTTACCACCTCAATCCGAAAGCCAAATTTCACGATGGTGAACCAATCAAGGTTGAAGACGTGATATTCACCTTCAACACTTTACTTGAAAAAGGAGCACCTTTTTACAAATCTTATTACGGTGACATTGTCGAAGTCAAAGACCTCGGGAACCGTAAGGTAAAATTTAAATTCCGTGAAGGCACAACCAACCGTGAACTAGTCTTGATTACCGGACAACTTCCGGTATTGCCCAAACATTATTGGGAAGGGAAAGATTTTTCCAAATCAACTCTGGAACCTCCTCTGGGAAGCGGTGCTTACCGTATCAAAGATTTTAAGGCCGGAAAATTCATCATTTACGAGCGAGTCAAAAATTATTGGGCTACCGATCATCCTGTCAACAAAGGTAGCAATAATTTTGACACAGTACGTTATGATTACTATCGTGACGCAACGGTCGCTCTCGAAGCCTTTAAAGCAGGCGAATATGATTTTCGGGAAGAAAACAATTCCAAGATGTGGGCTTCTATGTATTCCGGAAAAACCTTTGAGGAAGAGTTGACTGTCCGTGCCGAAATTCAACATGAGCTACCTCGTGGAATGCAGGGTTTTGCTTTTAATTTACGACGTCCACAATTTAAAGACCGGAAAGTACGTGAAGCAATTGGATACGCATTTGATTTCGAATGGAGTAACAAAAACCTTTTCTATGGTCAGTACAGGCGCACCAATAGTTTTTTTGAAAACTCTGAGCTTGCTTCCAGCGGTTTACCTTCTAAGGAAGAATTGGCAATTCTGGAGCCTCTCCGAAAAGATCTCCCGGAAGAAGTCTTTAGTAAAAAATTTCGTCCACCTCTCACTGACGGTTCCGGAAATATCCGCAGCCAGCTGCGTGCCGCATCCAAACTCCTTAAAGAAGCAGGTTGGGAAATCAAGAACGGGAAACGCGTCAATAGTGATAGCGGTGAAACTCTAAAATTTGAGATTTTATTAATTTCACCAGCGTTTGAACGCATCGTCTTGCCTTTCAAGAAAAACCTAGAGCGTATGGGGATCGAAGCAAGTGTCAGGGTGGTTGACACTTCACAATATGTCAACCGCATCCGTTCCTTTGATTTTGATATGTTTGTGATGGTAATTGGCCAGTCCCTTTCTCCTGGCAATGAACAGGACAATTACTGGAGTTGTAAAGCCGGGAAAACCTCAGGTACGAGGAATTTTATGGGTATCTGCAATCCTGCCATTGACAAACTCATCCGACTTGTAATCGAGGCTCCTGATCGTGAAAGACTTATTAATAGCACAAGGGCGCTGGATCGTGCTTTGTTGTGGGGGCATTACGTTATCCCGCATTGGCATATCAACTATTACCGGTTAGCATATTGGAATAAATTTTCTCGTCCTGAAATTACTCCAAAATATGGTTTAGGATTTTTCACTTGGTGGATTGATAAGGAAAAACAAAAGACTTTGCTTGATAAAAAGCAGAATCTGAATTAAGTCTGACAATTTTATAGGATTGAAAAACTCCAGCAATAATCTTTATGACCGCATACATCATCCGTCGTTTGCTGTTAGTTGTTCCAACTCTGATTGGAATAATGACTGTCAACTTCATAATCATTCAAATTGCTCCGGGAGGCCCTGTGGAGCAGATGATTGCAAAGCTGCAGGGTGAAGCTGTAAGTGCGACAGAACGTCTCTCAGGTGGTGGAGAAGACATCAAAGGGCAAACAAGTGCTACTTCCGAATCTTCCTCAAAATATCGGGGAGCTCAGGGTCTCGCACCTGAACTGGTTGAAGAAATAGAGCGCATGTACGGTTTTGACAAACCTCTGTATGAGCGTTTTTTCAAAATGATGAGTGACTACGCAACTTTCAATTTTGGAGACAGCTTTTTCAGGGATCAGAAAGTCGTCGACCTTGTTTTGGAAAAAATGCCTGTTTCAATTTCTCTTGGTATCTGGAGTACCCTCGCTGTTTATCTTATCAGTATTCCGCTTGGCATACGCAAAGCTCTGAGAAACGGTTCCCGTTTTGATGTCTGGAGTAGCACAGTTGTGATTCTGGGAAATGCCATCCCAACTTTTCTATTTGCCATTCTGCTGATCGTTCTTTTCGCCGGAGGCAGTTATTTCAGCTGGTTTCCTCTGCGTGGACTCCTTTCAGACAATATTTCCTCTCTGCCATGGCAGCAGCAGGTTCTAGACTATTTCTGGCATCTGGTGCTGCCGATCAGCGCTATTCTAGTCGGTAGTTTTGCCTCATTGACTATGCTCACCAAGAATTCTTTTCTCGATGAAATAAACAAACAATACGTAATCACTGCACGAGCAAAAGGAATTACTGAGAGTCGTGTCCTCTACAAACACGTCTTTCGGAATGCCATGCTGATTATCATTGCCGGTTTTCCTGCTGCCTTTATAGGTATGTTTTTCACAGGTTCATTGTTGATAGAAATAATCTTCTCACTGGACGGTTTGGGACTGTTAGGATTTGAATCTGCAATCCAGCGTGATTATCCAGTTATGTTCGGTACACTCTTTATTTTTACCCTACTGGGTCTGGTCGTCGGAATTATAAGCGATTTGATGTACACAGTGATTGATCCAAGAATTGACTTTGAAACCAGAGAAGCATAGCAGATGACACCGATAACACGCCGCCGACTTGAGCATTTTTGTACTAACCGCCGAGGTTTTTGGTCTTTGTGGATTTTCCTAATTTTGTTTTTCATCAGCCTCTTTGCTGAAGGTATCGCCAATGAAAAACCTTTACTGGTAATTTTTGAGGGACGCTTTATTTTTCCGATTATTGAAACAATTCCGGAGACATATTTTGGCGGAGAATTTGCTACAGAAGCGGAATATCGTGATGAATTTGTACGTGATTTAATTGAAAAAAAAGGTAAAATCTACTGGAGTCTTATTCCCTACAGTTACGATACAATTAACTATAATTTGCCTTCCGCCGCTCCTTCTGCTCCTACTAAGGAAAACTGGCTGGGCACTGATGACCAGGGACGCGATGTAGTTGCCCGTTTGATTTACGGTTTCAGGATTTCCGTTTTGTTCGGACTTGTTCTGACCATTCTAAGTTCTATCATAGGAGTTGCGGCAGGAGCAGTTCAAGGCTATTTTGGTGGACGTGTTGATATTCTTGGTCAGCGTTTCATTGAAATATGGTCCGGACTGCCAGTCTTGTTTTTGCTGATTATCCTTTCAAGTTTTGTCGAGCCTAATTTCTGGTGGTTGCTACTGATAATGCTGCTCTTCAGTTGGATGGGACTGGTTGGGGTGGTACGCGCCGAATTTTTAAGAGGACGAAACCTGGAATATGTCCGCGCTGCACGTGCTCTCGGCTTGAGTCACAAAAGAATAATGTTTCGACATATCCTGCCAAACGCGATGGTGGCGACCATGACTTTTATGCCTTTCATCCTATCCGGATCAATTACCACCCTTACCGCTCTTGATTTTCTTGGCTTTGGGTTGCCTCCGGGATCACCTTCCCTCGGTGAACTTCTAGCTCAGGGCAAGGCCAATCTCCACGCCCCATGGCTTGGAATTGCCGGTTTTGCTGTGATTGCACTTCAACTTAGTTTGCTGGTATTTATCGGAGAAGGAGTACGAGATGCATTTGACCCAAGACATAATCCATAAATTTATATAAAATAAATTTTAATTTCAGCTAGTTAATCTTTCTCATAACTATAATCAAAACGTCAGCATGTACAAATCATGGACATTAAGAATTAAACTGAGATTTGCAAAATGAAATATAAAAAAAACACACCCATTCAACCTGTCAGCGGTAAAATTTTACCTCGTTATGCTGGTCCTTCGACATTTGCAAGACTTCCTGAACTTAGAGACGTTAAGAGTTGCGACATTGCAGTATTAGGGATACCTTTTGATTCAGGAACCAGTTATCGGCCCGGCGCTAGATTTGGTCCACAGTCAATCCGGGAGGCTTCACGACACCTCCGGACTCAATTTCATCCGGCCTATGACACGGAACCTTTTGCGGAACTACAAGTAGCAGACGCAGGAGACGTAGCTTGTAATCCATTCAATATTGAGGAAGCTGTAGGGCAAGTCCAGACTACTGCTACCGATCTTTTAGAAAATGTGGGGAGTATCATCAGTCTGGGTGGTGATCATACGATTGCACTGCCATTACTGCGCGCAGTGAATCATTATCACGGTCAGGTTGCACTTGTGCATTTTGATGCACATCTTGATACATGGGACACTTACTTTGGTGCACCATTCACACACGGTACTCCATTCAGGCGTGCAGCAGAGGAAAAACTGTTTCTAGACCATGCCTCAATCCATGTTGGAATACGGGGCCCTTTATATAGCCGTGATGACCTCACAAATGATGAAGAATTAGGATTCAAGGTTGTTCATTGTGACGAACTCCAAAATAAAGGCGTGGAGCACGTTATTAGACGTATACGCGATCGAGTGGGGGATAATCCAATGTATCTGTCAATTGATATTGATGTATTGGACCCTTCTCATGCTCCTGGAACAGGGACTCCGGAAATTGCAGGAATGTCGTCAAGGGAATTACTCGGGGTTTTACGGGGATTGGCAGGTCTTAAAATCATTTCAGCTGATGTAGTAGAAGTTGCCCCTGCTTATGATCACGCTGAGGTAACATCACTGGCAGCTGCTACCATAGCTTTTGAACTCATCAACTTATTGGTTCATTACCGCAAAAAAAATCCTTAATTATCTAAAATCATTCAGTATCATTTTATAACTTAATACACTGATACAAATACCTAAGTTAAAGCAATCCTAGACTTAAAATACTTGTTCTGGCGGAACAAACTCATACCCAAAGGCCTCAGAAACGCCTTTACAGGTCACATTTCCTGCATGAGTGTTAAGTCCTAAGCCAAGAGCATGATTTTCCTTACAAGCCGTTTTCCATCCTTTATTGGCCAATTGAACTGCATATGGTGTTGTGACATTACTCAAAGCCAAAGTAGATGTTCTTGCCACTGCACCCGGCATGTTACCCACAGAGTAATGAACAACACCGTGCCGCATATAAACCGGATCACTGTGATAGGTTACTCGGTCAATGGTTTCAATACAACCACCCTGATCTATCGCTACATCTACAATCACAGATCCCTGCTTCATGTTTTTCACCATTGCTTCAGTTACTAGGTGTGGTGCTTTTGCACCCGGAATCAAGACCCCACCAACCAGCAGATCAGCGCTTTCAACTGCTTTTGCAATGTTATAGCTGTTTGACATCACGAGTTGTACATGACCGTTAAAAACATCATCAAGATAGCGCATTCTTTCTGCGCTGACATCAAGAATCGTAACTCTGGCACCCATGCCGACAGCCATTTTGGCAGAGTTGATACCTACCACACCACCTCCTATAATCACTACGTGTCCGGATTCTACTCCCGGAACACCTCCAATTAATACCCCTTGTCCGCCCTGTGGTTTTTCCAAGAAGCGTGCTCCCACCTGAACAGCCATCCGTCCGGCAACTTCACTCATCGGTGTTAGTAAAGGCAATGTACGATCAGTAAGTTGTACTGTTTCATAAGCAATAGATGTAGCTTTACTGTCCATTAACGCTTTGGTCAATGCTTCTTCCGCGGCTAAATGCAGATAAGTAAACAAAAGTAGATCTTCACGGAAAAAATCATATTCAGCCCGGAGAGGCTCTTTGACTTTGTAAACCATTTCACTAGACCACACTTCGGCAGCAGTATCAGCCATCTTAGCGCCTGCCTGCTCATATTCTGAATTGCTGAAACCACTACCCTGACCGGCATCTTTTTCTACACAAACCTGATGACCGTTACGCACGAGCTCTGCCACTCCCGCTGGTGTTGCCCCGACTCTATTTTCCATTTCCTTTATTTCAGTTGGTACACCAATACGCATTTTTTACTCCTGTTTTATAGCTAGTTTTTGTTGTAAGAAACTGCACTCCTTGACTTCAAAGATAGAATTAAAGCACAGTCCTTTATGTTTTTTAATTCAATGCCTGCTTTAAGGCATTTCCTATAGCATCCACAATTTGGTCCGCTTCATTTTCCTGAAGTACCAAAGGCGGAGCCATAATAAGCACATTCCCTAAACCAGGAACTGTGTTTCCGTTGCGCATTAATGAAACCCCCTGTTTGAGGCAGTTTTGAAGAATCGCATTGGCTTGAACCATCTCTAACGGAGTCTTTTTTTCTTTATCTGTAACGAGCTCTATCCCGAGCAGCAAACCCATACCTCGAATTTCACCAACATAAGGATGATCCGAAAAATCTTTCAGGCGTCCCTTGATGTAAGCTTCCATTTTTGCGGCATTGTCAGCCAGATTTTCACGTTGGACAATTTCAATATTTTTCAAACTGACAGCTGCTGCTACAGGATGACCACCGTATGTGTTAACCTGCCGGAAATGCTTGAGTTCGTTTGTTTCTCCGTAAAAGGCTTCAAAGATCTTCTCCTTGACGACAGTCGCAGCCACGGGCATATACCCACTGGCCATTCCTTTAGCAAAGGTAAAAATGTCGGCCTTGACTCCCCAGTGTTCGTGTCCAAACATTTTCCCGGTTCTGCCGAATCCGGAAACGACTTCGTCCATGATCAGTAAAACATTATATTGATCACATATTTTGCGGATTTCAGTCAAATAATTATCTGGTGGTATAAGCATTCCTCCTCCGGAAATCATCGGTTCCATGATAAAAGCCGCCACTGTTTCCTCACCTTCGTGAATGATGGTGTTCTCCAAAAATTTAGCGCATTCCAATCCATGTTCTTCAACAGTCAATTTTTCATGACGTCTGTAGGGATAGGGTGGAGGAACGTGCAGGAATCCCGGAGCAAGTGGCTCATAGCCAATCTTACGTTCTGCCTGACCGGTAGCAGTCATTGTAGCCAAAGTGTTTCCGTGATAAGCACGATGGCGCGATATAATTTTTGACTTGCGTGGATTCCCAGACTGTAAATGATATTGACGCACAATCTTGAACGCCGTTTCATTCGCCTCAGAGCCACTGCTGGTAAAATAAACATGGCCTTTGTCCATACCCAACATTCCCAGCATTTTTGATGACAATTCAACTGCAGGATCACTGGTCATTACCGGAGGGACATAAGCCAATTTTTCCATTTGAGCTTTTGCTACTTCAGCCAGATCTTTTCTACCATGACCTACATTAACACACCATAAACCTGCTGTTGCGTCAAGTATACGATCACCGTCTTCATTGATCATGAAACAACCTTCTGCCCTAACAATATGTTTTGGACGGTTGGTTAACAGAGTCTTATGCTGAGTCATTGGGCGCCACAGCGAATCGGGGGCATTCATTTTTTCTGCTTCCATCTCTTCTCCTTTAATACTCATTATAATTACTGGTTAAGAAAAAGACTAAACAGCCTGAAATATCTTGTTCAGTCTATAATTCTTGCAACAAAAAAATATTTATTAATACATAGTGGGAAAATAATTGACCTACTGCGTGCACATGTCATTTTTACTTACTCCCGCTACAGGCACAGGTGTTTTCATGGCATCTCTTCGGAAAGGATCACCTAACTCCTGATTCAGGATTACCTCTAAAAATGTAGTTTTTCCCTGTTCCATCTGAGTCTTCACCGCATTTCCCAACTCACTCGTGAGTTCGTCCATAGTCCGTACTTGAACACCATTTACGCCGCAGGCTTTAGCTATATCAGCGTATGAAACCTGAAGATCAAGTTCGGTACCAATAAAATTATCATCATACCAGAGTGTTGAGTTGCGTTTTTCCGCGCCCCACTGATAATTCCTGAAAATTATCATCGTAATTCCCGGCCATTCGCTGCGGCCGATAGCCGTCATTTCATTCATTGAAATTCCAAATGCCCCATCACCAGCAAAACCTACCACAGGAGTTTCCGGATTACCGATTTTTGCGCCAATTATTGAAGGGAACCCATAACCGCAAGGCCCAAAAAGTCCGGGAGCCAAATATTTTCTCCCGTTTTCAAAAATTGGGTATGCGTTCCCAATCGCACAGTTGTTACCAATATCAGAAGAAATAATCACATCTTGCGGTAAAGCTGCCATAATCGAACGCCAGGCCATTCGAGGAGACATGTGATCTGGCTGACGTTTGCGTACACGCTCATTCCAAGTTGTACCCGGATCATCCTCTTCATAATCCATTGATGACAGTGTTTCCGCCCAGGCTGCTTTTTTATCTGCAATCTGTTTTCGCCTCTCTTCACGACCTGTGCTACCTGCAGAGTCAGTTAGCTGAACTAGAATTTGCTCTGCAACTTTTTTAGCATCACCAACAATTCCGACTGAAACAGGCTTTGTCAGGCCAATCCTATCCGGATTAATATCAACCTGAATTAGCTTTGCTTCATTCGGCCAGTAATCCAGACTATAGCCCGGCAGGGTTGAAAATGGATTCAAACGGGTACCCAATGCCAAGACAACATCCGCCTGTTTGATTAATTCCATTCCTGCCTTTGAACCGTTATAGCCCAGTGGTCCGGCAAATAATGGATGAGAACCGGGGAAAGCGTCATTGTGCTGATAGTTACAACAAACTGGTGAGTCCAAACGTTCTGCAAGAACTTGTGATGCTGGGATCGCTCCGCCGAGAATAACTCCCGCACCATTAAGAATTACAGGGAATTTTGCATCAGATAAGAGTTTGGCAGCCTCTGATATCGCATCAGTGCCTCCCGCAGGATGTTCAAACTCAACAATTTCAGGTAATTCAATGTCGATTACCTGTGTCCAGATATCACGAGGGATGTTGATTTGAACAGGTGCAGAAATTCGTTTTCCCTTTGTAATTACGCGATTCAGAACTTCTGCAATACGAGTAGGATCACGAACTTCTTCCTGATAACCGACCATATCTTTAAAAGCTGCCATTTGCTCAACTTCCTGAAATCCTCCTTGACCGATTGATTTGTTGGCAGCCTGAGGTGTAATCAACAGCATCGGTGTATGGTTCCAGTATGCTGTTTTGACACAGGTTACGAAATTTGTTATCCCAGGACCATTCTGGCCGATAATCATCGACATTTTACCAGTTGTACGAGTATAACCGTCTGCCATGTAACCGCCGTTGCATTCATGTGCCACGTCCCAAAACGTGATCCCTGCTTGGGGGAAGTAATCGGAAATCGGCATAAAAGCTGAACCGATAATTCCGAAAGCGTGTTCAATACCGTGTTTTTGAAGGACTTTGATGAACGCTTCTTCTGTAGTCATTTTCATAAATAATACTCCTTGTCTGTTTTTATAAAATATAGATTCTCAAATTATAACCCTTAAAAGTCCTACTTTCCACAAAATAAGTCTAGCGAATAATATACAAAAGCAAGCTTCACTAAAAAAATTCTGCATATTAGGCAAACTTTAGCAAATTATGCTGGAAAATTACTGCCGTACAGAAATATAAAACGATTTTTTATTTTCAATTAAGCAAAACATTTTTTATCAGTAACTCTCAAAGTCTCAAAAATCTAAATTAATTAAAGTTTAATATTTAAAAAACCAATTGCACTCAGCATTAATTATCACTTTTGAAAACTATAAACCTCCATGAGAAAATAAAATAAACTTTAATTGAGCAAGGAATGATTGAAAGATTTATTAGCTCAATTTTTAAACATTTTAAGAATTAATGATCAATTTTGTCTTCTATTAAATCTGTAATTTATTGAAAATAAAGAAATATATTATAGAAATTAAATTCAATACATTTGAATAATCATACAATGTTTTTTTAAATTTGTTCCTCTAAGTTGATATATAATGACATAAATTTAGATTTCCTTTTGCCTAATCAACATTTAATCCCAATTTTTTTTAACTGTAACTTGCGGATAGAATTTAGTCGTGTACAATTCATTGATAATTATATATTGAACTTTTGGTTAAACAACTAACTAAGATCTCTCATTAAACGAATATAGGTACTTAGGAGAGGGCATTGCTCGCACTTATTTTCAATAATTGAGAGATATGCATAATAAATTTTATTAAATTTGAAACGGAGCTGGTTATGGTCATTAGTCATTTTGTCAATGTTTCTTTAGAAATTCTCATTTATTTTTTGGTTAGCATTATCTGTTTATTCATTGGGAGGAAAGTTCTTGATTTGATAACGCCTTATGATTTAGATAAGCAAACTTCTGAAGAAAAGAATATTGCTGCTGGTATTACAGAATCTGGATTTTACATCTCAATGGCTATTATTGTCCACGCTTCAGTAACAGGAGTTGTAAACTATGAAATGTTCAGCTTCATCAATCAAGAAGATCCTCAACGTTTTGCGTTACTAGGAGCAGAGCTGATTACAACTGCAGTATATTTACTGATCGGCTTGATTTGCCTTAGTCTTGGGCGCCGAACACTTGACTGGATTACAAAATTTGACTTAAATAAGGAAATTCAATTAGAACGAAATGTTGGAGTAGGAGCGATTGAAGCATCAATGTATATCTCTATTGCAATCATCATTCATGGAATCATGGTCTGAAAAATTCATATCTCTAAGTTTTTTGATCAAATTTTTGAGGCCAAACCCGTAATGAATTAAGTTAGTGTTTTACAACCTTCCATAATTCCTCACAAAATAATCATTTTAAAAATTTTCTTAAGAAGAAATAATGCAGTTTGAAAAACGACTTTGGTCATTCACTAAAGATGTTAGAGGACGCATTGCCTTTTCAGTCCTTATCGGCATAATTGCGGCTGCGCTGGGAGTCATCCGGCTTGCTTTACTGGGATGGATAATCGGTCTGATATTTCTTGGAAATACAGTTGAAGAGTTGATCATACCAATATTTTTTGCTGCTTTCGTAATACTAATGCGAGGATTGTTCGAACATTGGCGAACAATGACAGCACATAAAACATCGGCAGTAATACAGAAGAAACTACGTCGCCATCTTTTTGAGCAAATTATAACACTCGGCCCTGGATATGCTGGCCGTCAAAGGTCAGGAGAGCTAGTATTGACACTAGTTGATGGAGTCGAGCAATTGGAAACTTATTTTGGAGAATACCTTCCGCAATTGTTGATCTCAGCACTGACACCACTGATGATCTTTTCTTTTGTAGCTTTCCTCGACTTTCCTGTTGCCGTTATACTTTTAATAGCTGCTTTTGTATCGCTGTTTGCACCATCAATATGGCACAAATTTGATACCAAAAGATCTCTTGAAAGGCAACAAGCCTATGCGGCATTTGCAGCAGATTTTTTAGACGGAATCCAGGGTCTTGCAACACTAAAATCATTTGGTCAAAGTGAATCACGTATAGACTTACTAAAAAAACGTTCTATTAAGCTTTTTAGAAGTACTATGTGGGTGCTTGCCACTAATTCCCTATCACGTGGAATCACAGATACAGCTATTGCAGTTGGCGCTGCAGCAGGATTGGGATATGGAGCATTCCGAGTGCTAGACGGCCACATGGAGCTTTCAACTTTGCTTATAATTTTAATGATGGGGGTTGAAATTTTCAGGCCCATGCGTGACCTACGTAGTGTTCTACATGATGGTATGGTAGGTCTTTCAGCTGCCCAAGGTATCTACAAGATTCTCAATGCCGAACCACTTGTTTTGGAGAAACATTCTAGAATTTTAAAATCCAAACTAGAACCCTCGATTGACTTTGAGTCAGTTAGCTTCAGTTACCCTGAACACAGTCACATTGTACATGATTTTTTGAATTTCAGAATCAGCAAGGGAGAAAGAGTAGGAATAGTTGGCTCAAGTGGTTGCGGTAAATCTTCAATTGTTAAGCTTCTTCTACGTTTTCATGATCCTGTAAAGGGCACAATCAAAATTGGTGGTGAAGACTTAAAAAATATCTCTCTTGATCAGATAAGAAATGAGATATCTGTTGTTCATCAAGACACATTCCTTTTTCATGGAACAATTGAAGAAAATATACAAATGGGGAGCCAGGAAGCAAGTGAACATAAAATTCGTGAAGCAGCCATTGACGCTAACATTCATGAATTTATAAAAACTCTACCTGACGGATACAAAACTATAATTGGTGAAAAAGGTATCAAGCTGTCTGGTGGACAGCGTCAACGTATAGCAATTGCTCGTGCTATTTTGAAGGATTCTCCGATTTTAATCTTAGATGAGGCATTGTCTGCTGTTGATGCAGAAAACGAATATGTCATCCAGCAAGCTCTTGATCGTTTAATGAAAAACCGCACAACTCTAATTTTGGCCCATCGGCTTTCAAGTGTAATCAAATGTGACCACATTCTTGTCCTGGATAACGGAAAGGTAGTAGAGTCAGGATCTCATAAAGACCTTATCAAAAAAAATGGGATTTATTCAGCTTTGATGAATGAACAGGTACGAGAAGCAGAATTAAATGAATTGGTAAATGACGAGGAAGAATCAATCTTTGGTAATAAAGACAATGTGGAACAGATAGATAATTCTATGCTTACATCGCCTACAGAAGGAATCATTAAAGCAGAGGGTCTAAACTGGAAGCAGTTAATTTTTGAATTAATGCAACACATCATGCCATGGAAGGGCAGACTAATCCTTAGCTTCTGCTTTGGGGTACTGCGTGTGCTGGCTTTTATTAGTGTGGGTATTTTCAGTGCACTTATTGTACTTGCTCTTAAAAACGGTTCAGATTTTAATTTGCAGCTTACAGCACTTATAGTTGTCGCATCACTTTCAGGTTTACTGCACTGGCTTGAGTCATGGGTAGCCCACGATATGGCCTTCAGATTACTGGCTGAGATGCGGATTAATGTTTTCAGGAAACTCGATAAACTAGCTCCAGCTTATTTGGTTAGACGCAGAACTGGAGATTTGATGGGAATTGCCACTCAGGATGTTGAACTAGTTGAATACTTCTTTGCACATACGGTAGCTCCAGTTTTTGTTTCAATACTTGTCCCAGTTGCAGTAATAACGGTTTTAGCAACAGCAAGCTTTTGGATGGCTTTAGCTCTAGTACCCTTTCTGCTTGCAGTAGGGTTAAGTCCATTTTTAATGCGTAACAAAGTTGATCAGCTTGGTTCAAAATCCAGAGAAGCAGCAGGAGAACTATCTGCCCATGCAATTGACACAATACAGGGTATTGCAGAAATAGTTGCTTTTCAACAGGCAGAACACCGAGCTAAAGACTTTGACAATCTTACGAATCGACATATCGCAATAAGGTTACCATTCTTTAAGGAGTTAACGATGCAAAAGACTCTTCTTGAGGTCTTAACCGGTTTGGGAGGTCTTTCTGTTGTATGTACAGGAGCACTGCTCACAAATATTGGGTCTTTAGAAGCCGGGTTGCTTCCTTTGCTTACTATTTTAGCTATGTCAGCATTTTTACCAGTGTCTGAAATAGCACAGATAGGTCGACAATTGGCAGACACCATGGGTGCCACTAGGCGGATTTATGCATTAGAAAATGAACCGGTGCAGATTAACGATGGAATTCATGAATCGACTAGTGTTTTATCATCTGGCATTTCTTTCCGCAACGTAAATTTTGCTTATCCAGGAAGATCAAAGCTTATCCTGCAGGACCTGAATTTCGAAATTCCTGCTGGAAAAACACTTGCCTTAGTAGGTCCATCAGGAGCAGGAAAAACAAGCCTCGCTCAACTACTAATGCGTTTCTGGGATCCTGAAAAGGGTTCCATCACATTAAATGGGATTGAACTCAGAGATTATAAATTGGAGCATCTACGATCCCAGGTCGCATTGGTTGCTCAGGAAACATATCTCTTTAATAATTCATTGCGGGAAAACATACTAGTTGCAAAACCGGATGCTACTGAGAGTGAATTCTCTAGGGCAGTGAAACTTTCAGCACTGTCTGAAGTTATCGAAAGTCTGCCAGATGGCATGGATACTATAGTTGGAGAACGTGGCGCCAGACTTTCTGGAGGTCAAAGACAGCGTGTTGCAATTGCCAGAGCTTTTTTGAAAGACGCTCCTCTTCTAATTTTAGACGAAGCTACTTCACACTTGGATGCTCTCAGCGAACAAACTGTCCACAAAGCTCTTAATCTACTTAAGACAGATCGAACAACAATTATCATTGCACATCGGCTTTCTACCATCCGTGATGCTGACCGGATAATTGTACTTCATGAGGGACGAATGGTGGAAACAGGTACACATAAAGAATTGCTAAAGAAAAACGGTCTCTATAGACAACTTGTTTCCAAGCAGCTCAGTGAGTCAGGTTTAAAAGAATTCAAAGAAAGCTAAATAATAACAATAATATTTTATATTCTTGGAATACTTAATCTGCAGCTTTAACCGTGATGTTGTATGTAGTTGTTTTAGCTGAACTGGACTCACCTTCAACCATTAAATAGTACGCAGTATTTGCTGATAGACCTGATCCAGGGTTACCGTATGAGGCATCTGTACCAGTAAAATTATCTGATATATTGGTTCCAGCAGTGCATTCGTTGTAGTAAGAATCCACAACATATAAGAATGCTGAATCAGAATATAGTTGGCAATCCAGAGCATCTGAATTATTCATGCTAAGTGTATAGTTATCAGCAGCTACTGTGGTGAACTTATAATAGCTTTTTCCATAGTAGCTTGTACCTTCTACTGTGCCTGAATGTGCAGTCCCTAATGTAAGTTCAACAGGATTATTTTTACTTCCTTCACTTCCACCTTTAGAAATTGTCAATTTATAGGTCACCTTCCCGTATCCGTATATTCTTAAATAATAGATTGTACTCGCATCAAAAGAACTATAATCAAAATATACAGTGCAAGATGCCAGACAACTGTTCCCCCAATTTATTAAAGTTGAATACCCAGAATCACTATAAATATAGGTGTCTATTCCAGCAGATGACGAATATGAGTCAGATATAACTAATGATTCTATATTTAGCTCATAACTTCCCGCACCTGTGGATGCAGGTGTGAACTTGTAATAGCTGGAACCATACTTAGCTACTCCTCCGTTTTTTGATGTTCCAACTGCGAGTTCTACTGGTGCCGAAGCTCTTCCATCACTTGTACCATAATCAGTTGTATCTTCTTCCGTTGAAACTGAGCATGCACCAAAGAACAATACTAAGACTAAATAACAAAACTTTTTAATGATGTCTCCTCCTATGTTTGAAATTTAATTTTCAATTTCCAAAGCAAAAGTAGGTTCATATCTCATCTCATTCTGCTGTTTTTTTATCTATAATTTGAGACAATGTCAAGGATGAAATATTTTAAAAAAATAAACTATATTTTAATTCCGTAAACTAGAAAACAATCGCTCAGCAAACTTTCGAAATAAATTCAGACACTGAATTGGGTGATACAAATAATAAAATTCAACTTGATCATAATTTAGAAAGTCATTTAACCTACTTTCTAAAAACTCCAAGCCCCCTTTAAATTAGAATGAAAAAGATCAACATCGACAAATCAGGACAAAAAATTTCTTTTCTGCACATCAATGCAAAATAATAAAATATTGAGTTTATCCCAAAACTAACTCTTTTATTCTTCTGCTTAATT
>SHAT01000053.1 GCA_004213175.1 Pseudomonadota bacterium
TTTGAAGAATTATCCTCCTTACTCTCTTCTTCATCTTCAATATCAAAATCATCATCAAGATCTTCATGATCATCATGATCTTCATGATCTTCATGATCTTCATGATCTTCATGATCTTCATGATCTTCATGATCTTCATGATCACTTTTTACCTCATTATTTTTTATTTCTTCTTTTGTTTCTTCCACTGCCTCATTATCATCGTCTCTTTCCAGATCATCGATTGTAGATAGATCTTCGAAAAATGAATCCAATTCACTGTCACCCTCTTCCTCTTCATCATTATCCATGAAGGAGTCGAGTTGCTCACCAAAATCGTCACCAAAATCGTCCAGACCTTCTAGTCCGTCAACTTTTTCTTCAGCCATGTTTTAATTATTATTGTAATTATTTTGATGCATTAATATTTCATGTTTTAGCGAATCAGAACTGCTATCTAATGGAATTAATATTTATTGAGTAGATAAAAAAGGTATAACCCACGCAAGGTCAAATCATCATGATAATAAACGTTTGAAAGAATCGGCAGTATTTTTGCGGCTAAACCCCCAGTGATTACTACTTTAGGTTTTGGTTGAGCTTGTTGTTCTATCTCATTCGTTATTCTTTTAATCAGTGAAGCTATCATCCCCCCATAACCATAGATTAGACCAGATTTGACACTATCTGTCGTATTCTTACCGATTACGTATTCCGGCATTTCAAGATTTACCTGAAATAGTTGGGCTGCTTTTGAAAAAAGAACATCTGCAGAAATTAACAATCCCGGACAAATTACACCCCCTTCAAAAACACCTCCCTCAGTAACTACATCCAATGTAGTAGCAGTACCGCAATCAATGATGATCAGTGAAGTTTTATACTGATCATATGCAGCTGCAGCATTAATTAGTCTGTCTTGACCAACCTTAGCGGGTGTCTCAGTATTTATTTCAATACCAAGATTGCATTCGTGACTCACCTTAACTGGAGCTTTACCAATCAAACTTTCAATCAGAATAGTAAACACTTCCGTTAGTTCAGGAACTACTGAACTCAAAACTGCGTCCTGTACCTGTTGCAAACTGAAATCGCATGCGAAAAGCATACCTCGAACAAGAATTTCATATTCATCTACACTCTGATGAATACCAGTATGGATGCGCCAACTCTGCAATATTTTTGAATCTTTGACTAAGCCAAGTACTACGTCACTGTTGCCTATGTCTACGGCAATAATCATTAATTTACTTCTCCCATTTCTATAATGTCTCCAGAAACATGTGTCATAATATCTCCCGATTCTTTTCGGATTTGCAGATAACCCTCCCTTGTTAAACCTACAATAGTGCCTACTACCCCTTCTATTTGTTCTACCTCGTTATTCAAACTACGTACCTTCATACCTTTTGCTTGTGAACGTTTTAACCATTCATTAATAAGTTTGCTACGAGAGTCAGTTAAATGGTCAAGTTCCCTATTTACGTTAGTCTTTTCACTGAATTCCTCAAAACAACATTCCAGTTCGCTTAAAAGTAGAATAAATAAGGCTTCATTTTCAAGAGTTATATAATCATTTTCCCCGAAAATTATATTTGAGTTTTGAAAAATTTCTGCTTCTAGGGTAGTAACAATCCCCTGAAGTTCTTCTGGATAATCTTTGATAAAGCCTTTATTGTTTAATCCGATACCAAGGATCAAAACTGGTGAATTCTGTTCTGGGATTGTGATTGTTTCAAGTAAAATACCACAGATTTTTTTACCGTTTACTAGTACATCATTTGGCCATTTAAGGCGGATACCACTTATAAATCTCTCAAGAACACGTGCGACAACAATTCCAGCCATCAAAGAAAATATTTGTACTTCTCCAAGCACTAACCCAGGATGGAGTACAACCGAAAAGGTAACATTTTTTTGAGGAAGTGAAACAAATTTTCTGCCTGCTCTTCCACGCCCTGAACTCTGCATTTCAGCAATTACAACCAACCCATGCTGTTTAAGTAATTCACTATTATCTTTCAAATATGTATTTGTCGATCCTACTTCCTTCAATCGTATGATTTCTCCCCCAATTGATTTAGACATATTTTTAACGTAAGTAAAAATTGTGAATAAATAAATTTGAGGCTTTACCAGTTAAGGAATTTCGGTCAACAGATATAACAGCCCACACTTCAGCTTTCACGTTATCTATTTCAGTTTTAAGGTTTATTTCATACCAATAACTGTATGCAATGAAAAAATCCTGGGATCTGTCATATTGGGTAATATTGTTTAGTTTATTTTTTATGTCTTCATGTACCAATTTAGAACGTGGTTTTTTTGTAAATTCTTCTGCAATTTCTAGCCTTTTTTCAAAATAATCCTGTGAAACACTGTCAACATAATCTGGTGAATAATTAATAAAATAAGTAGTGTTTTGATTAAATTGTTCTAGGAATTTAACAATTTCATCAAATGTCGCTAAGTTGACATTTATACGAGGTTTAATTGAGGAAAAATCTGCCTGCATTTCATATTTTTTGCCTACAGGAAAGGTTGTGAACCCTTTTTCCCATTGTACGAATGGGATACGCTTATTTTTGACTGCGCTGATAAGTTGGACCTCACTTAACTTATCTAGGAAACCGTTTTTTATTTCATAATGTGGATCTGATGAAACATATGAATTCGCCTCCGCACCAATTGAACCGAAGATTGATGAAACATAAATTTTATCATCTTTATCGATCCAATCGAAAATTGCCGCATAAATTGGAAGGATATCATTGAGATTTAATTGAATATTTTGTGATGGGACACTGACTACAGACTGAGAACTTTTTGAATTATTCCACTTTTTTAGAACGTTGATGAATTGATTTGCCAGCCTGACGTCTGTTTTTGTCTCAGGATTAACAGTTCTAAATGGTGGTGTTTGTATTCTGTTCAGGTTATAAAGATGATCAATAGGTCTGATGACGGGTGTATAAAAAGATACATCTGGGAAATCAGCAATTATACCAGCAGGTAAAGCAACAGGTTGAGGCGGATTCAAAAAAGATATTTCATTGCCTTTAGTACCCAGTCTTAATAATTCCTTTAGATATATTGTGAAAAATTTTAGCTCGGGTTGTTTTTCGATACCTTCTAACACAGCTTTGAATATAGATTTTACCGCATTTCTAGCTTTGTAAGAAGCCTGATAATTTTTTATCCCACGAGTTTCAAGCTTTGTTTCAAATGAAAACTCTGTCATAAAAACTGCAAGCAGAGCCAAAATAACCATGGTAATCAGAAGGGCAATTCCACTTTGTAACGATTTTTTAAGAGGAGAATGGGTTGAAACAAGGAAGTGAAACATAAAGTTAAGGCATTGAAGACAGGCTTTTACATTTTAACCTGCATAACAAAGTACACTGAAGTAAATGCTTTAAAAACATCAGGACATCAGCAAATTATACAGCTGTTTCCCCACTAGTCGTACTTTACTTATTTATTTGTGGCAGTTTCAGGCATCTATTATCAAAAAGACAAAACTCAAAATGCCTTTATTGATCAGGAGCAACCGCTGGTTGCACCGCAGGTGGAACACTTGAGACAAGAACCATTACGTACCATAGTGAATTGCTGGCAGGTGTGGCATGCTTCGCCCTCATAGCCTTTCATCCGTGCTTCCTGAACCAGGCTGGATGTGGAGCGTTTCTGTGTATCCCAATTTTGAACGGAAGTCTTTTCAGCAAAATCTGTACTAACGGAAAAATCGGCATGTGTTTGCTCTGTTTCCCGATCTGAGTTTTTCAAAAGGGCAAAATCGACTCCTTTAAAATCATTGTCCTCCTGTTCCAGGAAGGCCTGACTTTCTTCTGTAGAGAGAGTTCTTTCGGATACTACCTTTTCATTGTCAAACTCAGGTTCTGTTTCATTTTGACTATGCACAGCACTTGCCTGTAATTCATCTGAATTGACATGCGACAATTCATTACGACCCAGATAAGATATTGCCAATTCACGGAAAACATAATCAACGATGGATGTGCTCATTTTGATATTATCATTCCCGGAAACCATTCCATTTGGTTCAAAACGAGTAAAAATAAAGGCTTCAACAAACTCTTCCAGTGGTACACCATGTTGAAGTCCAAGTGAAATGGCAATTGCAAAGCTGTTCATCAAACTTCTAAAAGCAGCTCCTTCTTTATGCATATCTAGAAAAATTTCTCCTATAGTACCGTCCTCATATTCACCAGTACGTAGGTAGAGTTTATGACCTCCGATCACTGCTTTTTGTGTGAAACCGTTACGGCGGTGAGGTAATTTTCTGCGTTTTGCTATGTAGCGGTGAATAATTTTTTCTGCAATTCTGATTTGTGCCGGTTGTGCGGCGGTTATGCTTTCCTCTGTCTCTTCTTCGGTCCACAAATGTTCTTCTGCACTTACGTTGAGCGGTTGACTAAGTTTTGAACCATCCCTATAAAGAGCATTGCATTTTAACCCGTTGTGCCATGAAGTAGAAAAAGCTTGTTTTATATCAGTCACATCAGCATCTCCAGGCATATTGATAGTTTTAGAAATAGAACCAGATATGAAAGGCTGGGCTACCGCCATCATACGAATGTGTGCTTCTGGAGCAATGAAGCGCTTACCATTCCGTCCGCATTTGTTTGCACAGTCGAAAACACTGAAATGTTCAGGTTTGAGATGGGGTGCGTTTTCACTGGTCATAGTTCCGCAAATATAATCATTTGCCGCTTCTATTTCCTTTCCGGTAAATCCAAGATGTTTGAGGATACTAAATTCAAAATCTCCAAGCTGATCATCATTCAAACCCAAAATATCCTTGCAGAATGACTCTCCAAGTGTATAGAGGTTGAAAACAAAACTGATATCAAATGCTGTTGCTAACTGTTCTTCTATCCGTTTTAGTATTTCATCAGTAAAACCTTTGCTACGCAAAACATTGGCATTGATACATGGACTTCCTTCTAAACGTGCATAGCCCTTGATATAATGGACGATATCAGAAATTTCTGAATCAGTATAGCCAAGTTTTTCTAAAGCTAAAGGTATAGAATTATTAATAATTTTAAAATAACCACCACCAGCCAATTTCTTGAATTTAACCAGCGCAAAGTCTGGTTCAATTCCAGTTGTGTCACAATCCATTAACAGCCCGATGGTTCCGGTAGGTGCAATTACAGTTACCTGAGCATTGCGGAAACCATGCTTTTCTCCAAGTTTCAAAGCCTGATTTGCATCTTGTTGTGCTGCTTTGAGTAATTCAGGAGGGCAATATTGACTGTCAATACCGACAGGTTTCATAGTTAAACCTTCATATTCACTATCAGGAGCACGAAATGCAGCACGGTGGTGATTACGGAGCACTCGCTGCATATTATCCTTGTTTCTGTCATATGCTGAAAATGTTCCTAGCTCTTTTGCCATTTCCGCGGAAGTTGAGTAGGCAGTCATATGCATGATGGAGGTAACTGCCCCACAAATAGCAAGTGCTTCCGGAGAATCATAAGGAATTCCGTTAACCATTAAATAAGTTCCCAAATTTGCATAACCCAAACCGAGTGTTCGAAAGTCATAGGAAAGCTTGGCAATGTTCTTACTTGGAAACTGAGCCATCAGAACGCTTATTTCTAAAACAATTGTCCAAATCCTGGAACCGTGTCTTAATTTTACAATATCAAGTTCACCTGTTTTAGGATCACGGAAATTCATCAAATTCAGTGAGGCCAAGTTACACGCAGTGTCATCCAAAAACATGTATTCGCTGCAGGGGTTAGATGCCCGAATCGGTCCATCTGCTGGGCAGGTGTGCCATTCATTTATTGTTGTATCGAACTGTATTCCTGGGTCTGCTGAGGCCCAAGCTGCATAGGCAATCTCTTCCCAAAGTTCAGTAGCCTTGAGTGTCTTACATGGAACCGGTTTTCTTCCATCTTTTTTCGCTTTAACTTTTTCGATTCGCCAGTAAAGATTCCAGTCTTTGTCCTGTTCAACTGCTTCCATGAAGGAGTTATTAAGCCTTACTGAGTTATTGGCATTTTGACCTGCAACAGTTTGATATGCTTCTGAATTCCAGTCCGTATCGTATTCTTTGAACAAAACTTCTGTGTAACCCTGCTGCGCTAAATGGATGATACGGTGAACATAGCTGAAAGGCATTTGAGCTAGTTGAGCTTTTTTAGCAATTTTATGCAGATCCCTATTCAACTTAAGATCAAACTTTTCAGTTTCATCTTCCCATCCGTGAATAGCACCGAATAATTCGTTTATCAGCTCTTTTATAGTTTTGGATCCTGCAACCAGAGCTGCTACTTTTTGCTCTTCATGAACTTTCCAGTTAACAAAATTTTCAATATCAGGATGATCGGCATCAATACAAATCATCTTTGCCGCGCGACGGGTAGTTCCACCAGATTTGATCGCACCGGCTGAAGAATCGCCAATTTTGAGGAATGACATGAGTCCTGAAGAAACTCCTCCACCAGACAGTGGTTCCATTTCTCCACGTAAATCAGAAAAGTTAGAGCCTGTTCCTGAGCCGTATTTGAAAAGTCGTGCTTCACGGGTCCACAAATCCATGATGCCACCTTCACGCACTAGATCGTCTTTAACCGACTGAATAAAGCACGCATGTGGCTGAGGACGGGTATACGCATCCTTGGAGGGGGTTATTTCTTCGGTTTTTGGATCAACGTAAAAATGTCCCTGTGCAGGGCCATCCACGCCATAAGCCCAGTTAAGTCCGGTATTGAACCATTGAGGAGAATTTGGTGCAGCCATTTGGTTGGCAAGCATGTGGCATAATTCATCATAAAAAGCGCGGGCGTCTCCTTCTGTATCAAAATAGTTATTTTTATAACCCCAATAAGTCCAGCAACCGGCAAGCCTGTGAAAAACCTCTCGTGAGTCAGTTTCAGAAATGGTCGAATCTTCGGTATTTCCGGTTTCAGCTACTTCCTCTTCCTGCTTTTCCTGATCATGTATAGAAGGTTGCAGCCATGATGGAATTCCTTTTTCTTTGAATGCTTTGAGATGTTTGGGTATCCCTGCTTTTCGGAAATATTTCTGTGCCATGATGTCAGTTGCTACCTGAGACCAATTTTTTGGTACAGAAACTTTTTTCCACTCAGAAACTACAGAACCATCAGGATTGCGGATTATGGAACTTCGGTTTTCAAATTCCATCGAATGATATGGACCCTCACCTTCCATGGTGAAGAGGCGTTTAATTTTCATACATGCCTTTCGGTGCTTTGTATTATAAAATAAAATTTATCCAATCCATGGATTATTTTTCTAATTTAGATATAAAAAATCCCAAAACCTAAAAAGCCGGATTGTTAAATATATTCTTTTTTTTGTATGCAAAAATTATGAAAATGATTACTTTATTTGCTGTTTTAGGTTGAATCTATCTTGGAACTTACTAAAAGCTTGTGAATTAAGTATTCTAGATCAAATAATTACAAACTAAAATATTCATTTTTTATATATTTAAGCAGTTATATCAGGTTAATAAAAATAATTATGGGTTCATGAATGAGAGATTGCTTGTCCCATAAAAGAATTCTAGTCATAAAATTGATATTGACATAATCTCTAACTAAATTCGTTGATGGTAATGTAGTTCAACTGTCTAACAAAATCAACAAAAAAGTTCTTCTGTTAAATCAAACATCAACAATTAGTTGACTGATATAAAAAACAAATAAAAATGAATTTAGCCCACAAAAATTGCAAAAAAAATAGCCCTGTAGCAGCAGTTTATCTTCATATTCCTTTTTGTCAGCATAAATGTCCTTTTTGTTCCTTTGCTGTAATAAGAGACAGAGAGAGATTTCATGAAAAATATATTCTCGGAATGATTGATGAAATTAAAAAACGTGCAGAATGGATGGGGGCGAAGCAGAGCTTTTATGACAAAAAATATACCGGGCAGAAATTGCTTAAGTCAATATATTTTGGTGGGGGCACACCTTCCAGTCTCAGAATTACAGAGGTTGATATTTTACTGAGTCAAGTCAGGAATTTTTTCCCCTGTTCTGATGATATAGAAATATCCTTTGAAATGAATCCTGAAGATGTAAATCCCGAATATCTTTGTGGTCTTGCGGAAATAGGTGTAACCCGAATAAGCCTGGGAGGTCAAAGTTTTCAGTCTTTATCCTTAAAGAAGTTAGGAAGGCTTCATTCCGTTTTAGAATTACGAAAAGCGGTCAAAGACATTATTTGTTCGGCAATCAATAATTGGAACATCGATCTAATGTTTGGTATTCCGGAACAAAGTATTACAATGTTCAAGAAAGATGTCGAGGAAGCTCTTTCCTATAATCCTTCACATATTTCATTGTATGGACTGGAAATTCATGAAAAGACACCATTCGGTAAAAATAAGCAAATCATCAAATGGGATTCAGAACATCAGCAGCAATACGAAGAGATGTATTTGTGGGCGATTGAACGGTTGGAAAAATCAGGTTTATTTCAATATGAAGTATCTAACTTCTCCCAAAAAAATATGGAGAGCTTTAATAATTTACTGGTCTGGTCCGGTAATGAATATTTAGGGTTTGGAGTAGGAGCCCATTCATATGTCAGTCAAACTCGCTGGAGCAATAAGCGATCACTAAAAATTTACCAAAAACATCTTGAGGAAAATACTTGGCCGGTTGAATTTGAAGAACAGCTCCAGCAGAAGGAACTGGCTGCAGAATCTCTGATGCTGGCTCTCCGTCAGACTAAAGGTATAAATGTAGAGCAATGGCAAACTCGCTTTGGATCCCTTTGGGAAAATCAGCAGTTTGATATTCTCAACGAACTATGCGATACGGGGAGAGCATTCTGGAAAGGGCAACAGTTGTGTTTGACATCAAAAGGAATGTTGCTCGCAGACAGGATAACAGTAGAACTAATGCCTCCGTCAATCAGTAAATTATGACGCTCCAAATTATTTTCAAAATTTTTATAAAGTTTTTTTTCATTGAACCGAAAAGGAATACAAGGGTTTTACCTGTCAGTTATAAAAAAAGATAATGCCCTGACGGGAGCCAGACATATTAATAATAGGAGAATAAAATGAAAATTCGAAGCAATGCTACATCTTTGAATGCATTAAGGCACTCAGCCGACAATTTAAAGGAAGTAAAAAGTTCCATAGAAAAATTAAGTTCTGGAACAAGAATAAACAGGGGAGCAGACGGTCCGGCTTCGTTAATTGCCTCTGAACGTATGAGAGGTCAGATAGCAGGAATGAGACAGGCTCATAGTAATAACGAAAGCGCTATTGCTATGTTCCAAACGGCAGAAGGTGCTTTAAGTGAATTTAGCAATATTTTGTTAACTCTAAAACAGTTATCAGTTCATGCGGCCAACGATGCAGTAAATGATCAAGACATGCTGGCTGCAGATCAACAGGAAGTAGATAATTTGATTTCCACACTCGATAGAATTGTTGAAACTGCTAGGTTTAACAATAAAAGTCTACTTGATGGTAGTTTAGGAGCAAACGGAGCTGCAACTGGAGATAATCTGCGTTTTGTCAGTGCTGAAACCTGGACTAAGGATTCGCCAATTGAAGGCTATGAAGTTGATATTCTACAGGTTGCAACACAGCCTTTTAAAAAGGGTAATGTTCCTTTAACATTAAATAATATTGGTGAGGGAGTAACCATATTATTGAGTGAAGGCGGCCGAAATGTTGAAATAGACACGAGAATGGGTAAGGAGAAAGAAAACATCGAGGAGATTTTAGCAAACCACAAACAGGATCCCTCACGTTTTCCCGCAGCTCAGTCATCAATAGATATTCGTGGAATAGTTATGGAAAGCATTAAAGAAGGAATAGTAGAAAGCGGTTTGGCTCTAGAAGCATTTGAAACTCCAGATAAAACATTTTACATTCGGCACAAGGAATTTGGTGCTGATGCTTCATTTTCAGTCAGTTCTAATCTTCCAGGATTTTTAACGAAGCAAGCAAATGTTGCAGAAATATCTGAAGAAGGTTTGGATGTGGCAGGTAGAATTGGCGGGGCAACTGCAAATGGTAAGGGACAGTATTTAACTGCAATAAAAGGTGCTGCACCATCTAGGGGTATCACGATTCAGTATGATCGCACAATTGGACTGAAGGAGGTTCCTGTAAAAAATGAACAAGGAGACGTGATCGGTACAGAGTTTGTAGAAGAATCTCAGGAAGAAATAGTAGGTTCTCCAAATAGTCCGCGTCTAGAAGGTTATGTTCACTTGTCTCAACAGACAAAAAATGTAAATCTAGGGCCTATACCTGGAATGGAAAGCGGGTTCTCCTTTAGGAGTATCCGTACGAATAATCTTGGTTTGGGAGTGGAAAATGAAAGTGGATTCAGAAGTTTATTCGATATTGATTTGACCACCAAACAAGGTGCAAATGATGCAGGAAGAATTATAGAAAAAGTGATAGACGAAATATCAGCTTACCGAGCATCAATTGGGGCTTTTCAGAAAAATGTAGTTGAAAGTAATCTTAATTCATTGAAAATTGCAAATGAAAACCTCACACAAGGTGAGTCAACAATACGTGATACAGATATGGCAGGAGAGATGTCAAAATTAACTGGGAACCAGATTTTACTATCAGCGAGCCAGTCCATGCAGGCGCAAGCTAATCAGTTGCCGCAAAACGTTTTGAGCCTGTTGCAGAAATAACTTTTAAGCTGGAGAAAAAATTCAGCTTGAAGGTCTATTGTATTTCTTACTAAATTCCCAAATAGTGATGTTGGATTTCTTTGTTTGTACTCAACAACTTTGAATCACCTGTCCAGACAACTCGACCTTTTTCGATAATATAATGCCGGTCAGCGAAGTGGGTTAGAGCTTCAATGTTTTTATCTACTACAAGAATAGACTGACCGTTAGTTTTCAAGCCTTTCAAACATTCCCAAATTTCCATTCTAATTAAAGGAGCAAGGCCTTCGGTAGCTTCGTCCAAAATCAATAGTTTAGGATTTGTCATCAAAGCCCTCCCTATGGCCAGCATTTGTTGTTCCCCTCCCGAAAGTTGATTACCCATATTTTGAGCACGGTCAGTCAGTCGCGGAAAGAGCTTAAAAACTCGTCCCAGAGTCCATGGATGAGCAGTTTTTAAACGATTAGCAGCAGTTGCCACTAAGTTTTCGACAACACTTAAATTAGGAAATATTTGTCGCCCTTCCGGAACTAATCCCATTCCGGTCCTTGCAACACGGTAAGCAGGCCATTCTTGGACATGATCCCCATCAAATATTATTTGACCGGATCTGGTTTTTACTAGGCCCATGATCGAATGAATGGTGGTTGTTTTGCCCATACCGTTCCGCCCCAGTAAAGTCACCACTTCGCCATCATTTACTTCCAGATCAATACCATACAGGACCTGACTCTGCCCGTATGCTGTTTCAACTTTTTTAAGTTCAAGCACTTACGACCCCCTCACCAAGATATGCGGCTTGGACTTCAGGATTGTTGCGGATTGCTTCCGGAGCATCGGTCGCAATTCCTCTTCCGTAGACCAAAACAGTGATTTTGTCTGCAAGTTTAAAAACAACATCCATGTCATGTTCAATCAAGAGGATGGTCAATTTCCGTTTCAGCCCCTGAAGTATTTCAATCATGGCTTTTGATTCCTCCAGTCCCATGCCGGCCATCGGTTCATCAAGTAGTAGCATTTTAGGACGTGTTGCCAGTGCCATTGCAATTTCGAGCTGACGGTGTTCTCCGTGAGAGAGTTGTCCTGCCAAGATGTCGGCACGTTCTTCCAACCCAACTTGCTCTAAAAAGACTAAAGCAGGTTCGCGTAAAATTGAATCTTTTCTGGCATCTTTCCAAAAATGAAAGGAATGTCCGGATTGCGCTTGAACTGACAAAGCTACATTGTCCCATGTGCTCATGTCATGAAAAATATTTGTAATCTGAAAGGAACGTGCTAAACCGTATGCAGAACGAAGGTGTACAGGAATTCGCGAAATATCCTTACCATCAAATTCTATAGTTCCGGAATCAGGTTTTATTTCGCCTGTGATTTGACTTATCAAAGTGGTTTTACCGGCACCATTTGGGCCAATGAATGCGTGAATTTCACCCTCCTCAACCTCAAAAGATAGATTGTCTGTTGCCAGTAAGCCACCAAATGATTTTACAAGAGAATTTACTTTTAACATTTCAGTTATCCTCTACATTCTTTTTGACTGAATATCGAAGCCACCAACGGTCCAAAGCTACGAGCATTCCGTCAATACCTCCTCGTGCAAAAATGACTATCAATAGAAGCATTGGACCAAAAATCAATTGCCAATATTCAGTGATGCCAGAAAGTAGTTCTTCAAGTAGTAGAAAAGCTACTGCACCTATCACTGGGCCAAAGAGTGTTCCTATTCCTCCCAAAACTATCATAATGATTAAGTCACCTGAGCGGGTCCAGTGCATAACGGAAGGATTAACGAAATCAGTCTGATTTGCAGACAAAACTCCAGCTATTCCGCAAATTATTCCAGCAATCACAAAAGCTACCAGGCGGTAGCGAAAAACAGGAAAACCGATAGATTTCATTCTTTCTTCATTAGACTTTGTTCCGCGAATAGCCATGCCGAAACGTGAATTTGTTAATCGATGTGAAAGGTATAAACTTGTCAGTAAAAAGGCAAAGTTAAGATAATAAAGTGAGTTATCATTTGAGAGATCAAGCAGCCCTGCGAAATCACTGCGCATATATAGACTAAGTCCGTCATCGCCTCCATATTTTTCAGTACCGACTGCAATAAAATAAAACATTTGTGCAAACGCCAGAGTAATCATAATGAAATAAACTCCATGCGTTCGTAAAGAAATTGCACCTATAATAAGTCCTGCAAGGGCAGAAACTGCTATGGCAACTAAGATGTGGATGAAACCATTCCCCATCCACTCCACACCGTCTTCGAAAGCGTGAAAAGTTCCAATTCCGACAACGTATGAACCAATTCCGAGATAAACAGCATGGCCAAAACTAACCATCCCTCCAAAACCTAAAATAAGATTTAGACTGACTGCCCCAATTGAAAGAATCAACATGCGTGAAAACAAAACTGTGTAGAAGGGTTCATCAATACTGTCAGCGATTAAGGGGATAGCGCCTAAGCTGAGCATCAATAGTGTGATAATTTTGATACGTGGAGTGTTTCTCATCTAAGCTCCTTTAGGTGGGAAAAGCCCCTGAGGTTTGATTGCCAGAATGAGGGCCATCAAAATATAAATCAACATTGATGAAATGGCGGGAGCAGCAGTGTCTGCGATGTCATTGGATACAAAAATTCCTAAAATGTCTGGCAGGAAAGAACGCCCTACTGTATCGATAAAACCAACTATCAAAGCTGCTACAAATGCTCCACGAATAGAACCAACTCCACCTATCACAATTACAACAAAAGTAATAATTAATATTCCTTCACCCATCCCAATTTCTACTGTCATTATTGGGCCAGCCATTAAACCGGCTAAACCGGCGAGTACTGCTCCAAGTCCAAAGACTACAGTATAAAGCAGGTTGATGTTTATGCCGAGTGCACTCACCATTTGGCGATTACTAGCTCCTGCACGGATCAGCATCCCAACTTTTGTCTTTGAAACCAATAGGTAAAGTAAAAAGGCAACCAAGATTCCTACTGCAATAATCACCAGTCTAAACGCAGGGTAATGAATACCAAAGAAGAGTTCAACACTGCCGCTGAGCATCTGAGGTAATGGAATGTCGAGACCAATCGGCCCCCAGATCAATCTGACAAATTCATTCAAAAAAAGAATTAGCCCAAAGGTTGCTAGTACTTGATCAAGGTGACTACGTGTATAAAGCGTACGTAATGCTATTTTCTCAAGGATTATCCCAAACAACATACAAGCAGGAAGAGCAAGTAAAGCTCCAAGGATGAATGAGTCTGTCCATTGGGTGAAAGTAGCGGCAAAGTAGGCTCCCATCATATATAGTGAACCGTGAGCCAGATTAATCAGATCCATGATACCGAAAATCAGGGTCAAGCCTGCTGCCAGCAGAAATAATAAAATACCGAGTTGAAACCCGTTAAGTGTTTGCTCCAAAAGCAAAATCCAGTTCACAAAAACCTATTTTGTAGTATGTGAAAAATTTTTATTGATGTTCTACAGATCAGTCTTTTATGACTTTATCTGATTTTTGACCAAAGTTTTATAGAAAAGTCAGAGAATGAAAAGATCTTAATCAGGTAAAATTGAAATTCAACTGATTTTAAAAATTGCAGTGATCTTCAGATTGTCATATTGATGGCAGGAAAAGGAAATGGAGGGACGCGTGAGTCCCCCCATTAGCGGAATTGTTACCAAGACATCTTACAATCTTTAGCGTAAGTGTCCTGATGGTTTGTATAAACAGTTTTCACAACATTTGTTGTATAATTCCCATCAGTATCTTTCACTACTTTTCTCAAATAGAAATTCTGAATGGGGAAATGGTTGTTCCCATATTTAAATGATCCACGTACCGATGGAAAAGCCGCCCGACGCATAGCTGCCCGCATGCCGTCCTTGTCATTGAGGTTTCCATTGACCGCCCTGACTGCGCTGTCAATGAGCATAATCGTATCATAGGACTGAGCTGCGTAAAAAGTTGGGTAGCGCCCATACTTCTTGCGATAATCCTGAACAAAAATCTTGTTAACAGGAGTCTCCAAATCGGGAGCCCAAAATTGAGTCATCAAACCTCCAGCAGCCAAATCTTTTAAACGAGGTAGATTTAATGAATCTACTGTAAAGGCAGAATAAAAAGGTATTTTATTTTGTAATCCCGCTTGTGAATATTGTTTGATAATCTGAAGTCCGTGCGCACCAGGATAGAATACGAAGACTGCATCAGGATTTACAGAACGAATTTTTGCCAATTCAGCTGAGAAATCAAGTTGTGCAGGAAATTTTGTCATATCTTTTCCAACGATATTTCCCTTGAATGTTCTTGTAACTCCAGCAACCATACCTTTCCCTGCTGCATAGTTTGGTGCCATTATGTAAAGATCCTTAACTCCTAATTGGTTTAAGACTTCGCCCATCGCCATTGTCGTTTGATCATTCTGCCATGACGTAGAGAAAAAATCTTCATGACAAAGCTTACCTGCCACTGGCCCCGGTCCGGCATTAGAAGAGATCATAAAAGGTCCCTTACCAACAACCGAATTTCTGGAAGCCATTAATACGTGACTCCAAATATAGCCACCGACAAAGTGCACCTTGTCTTTTTTAACTAATTTTTCAGTTTTCTGTTTTCCGACTGCAGGTTTAAAAGTATCGTCTTCATAAAAAACTTTTACATTCGATCCCCCCATTTTTCTGCCAAGGTGATCGAGTGCAAGTTCTACTGCATCCCGCATATCATTCCCAATTGCGCCAGCTCCCCCAGTGAGGGTGGTTACAAATCCAATTTTAACAGTTTCTGCAAATGAAATCTGACTAATCAGCATTATGGCGAGGGAAAGTGTTCCCAATATTCCTAATTTCATCATTTCTCCTTCTTTATGTTATCAACTATATTTTTTCCGGACAGTCCCGAAAAACATCTACAATTTAAACTAGAAGATAGCTCATACTTCTTTTGCTGTCAACTTTATTTAAGATAATGAGATGAAAGTTTCATTTTAGTTCATATATTCGAGTGCACACTGTGTGTCATTTTCCACTAGCTCCTTAAATTTTGGATTATGTCCTAATTCCGGATTGGAACGATGACGAAGTTCATGAACAAGTGTGTTAACTAATTGTGTTTTTTTTGCCCAGCCAAAAAACCAGAAATTTGAACGGTGAATCTTTATATGCTCTTCCCCCCAGTAAACTCCTGTTTCTCCGTACTGAATCCAATTCTGATGAACTGGACGTTCTCTGGTATAGTGAATTGGTACAGTGCGGATTTTAACTTTCAGGATAGACGGGAAACAAGGGATTTCTAATAGTGCTTCAGTGTATTGAATTATTTTCTGTTGTCTAACTACGGGATTTTCGACAAGAGGATAAAGCAGATGCCATCGGTCAAGAATAAAAAAAATAGCACTGGCAAGGAGTAGGAAAGCTAAAAACCACTGAGCATATTTTGTTAAGATTGGCTTTCTTGAAACAGGTTTATTCAAGTGTCTTTGTTTCCACTTAAGCCATTCTTTCCATTCCTGTTGCAGACTTTTGATTTGTTCTGTTTCCCAATTTTTTTGAGTATTTGTGGTATGCGTTAATATTTCCTGAATTTCTGGAGCCTGAAATAATAAATGTTCTCCGCAATTGTGACAGTGAATTTTTACGAAGCGCTCACCGTTTTTTCCAACCATTGGGACAATTCGGAATTTTTCTTCACTGCAAGAAGGACAGTGGAGTGTTGCATCTTCATTCTGGGAGGAAATTGAGGATGACATTTGAAGTACAGAGACAATGATGAAAATGTTTTTTAATTTTCATTTAAGGTTTGGGAGGCAATAATAAGTTTTTGCACTTCAGATGCTCCTTCATAGATTCTAAGTGATCTTATTTCACGATAGAGCTGTTCAACAGCGAATCCGGAAACTACACCCGATCCTCCGAAAATTTGTACAGCTTCGTCAATTACTCTCTGTGCTGCTTCAGTCGCGAATAACTTAGCCATGGCTGCTTCTTTTGTAATTCTCTTCGTACCTTTGTCTTTTGTCCAGGCTGCCCGATAAATGAGAAGTGAACTTGCATCGATATCCAAAGACATTTCTCCAAGTTTTGTCTGAATTAGCTGAAGCTGACTCATGGGTCCACCAAACATTTGACGAGATTTAGATCTCTTTAGTGCTTCATGCATGGCATGTTTTGCAAACCCCAGTGCAGCTGCTCCGACTGTAGAGCGAAAGATATCTAGAGTGGCCATTGCCATTTTGAATCCTTCTCCTCCAACTCCTATTTGCTGGGTTTTTGGAATTCGTACTTGATTAAAGCGAATTCTGGCTAACGGATGTGGTGCTATAGTTTCAATGCGTTCGCTGATTTCTAGTCCAGCAGTGTCTGCATCAATTACAAACGTACTGATTCCGCGAGTACCAGGAGCTTCTCCTGTTTTGGCAAAAACCGTATAATAATTGGCAATGCCTCCATTGGAAATCAGAGTTTTTTCCCCGTTCAGTACAAATGAATCACCATCTTGTTCTGCAGTCGTTGTTAATGCAGCAGCATCTGAACCAGCCTCTGTTTCCGTGAGTGCAAAAGCCGCTATTTTTTTGCCGTTACGGACATCTGGTAAATAATTTTCCTTTAGATCATCAGAACCAAAAAGTGAAATAGTACCGCTTCCAAGCCCCTGCATGGCAAAGACAAAATCTGCAAGCCCAGAATAACGGGACAATGTTTCACGAATCAGGCATAATGATCGAACATCTAGGT
>SHAT01000054.1 GCA_004213175.1 Pseudomonadota bacterium
GCGGATTGACAAAACTACGCCCTTACTTTTCGTTGACTTGGGACGCAAAATTTGGAGAGAGATGGAAAACACGAATTTCCGGAAAAGCATTTTACGATTTAGCGTATGGAATGAAGAAAAGGGAAACATTTTCTGAGGAAGTTTTAAATGAGTTGGAAAAAGAAGTGGAGTTACGAGAGGTATACCTAGAAGGTAGTCCGTTAAACAGTTTAGACATCAAGCTTGGTAAACAGATTGTTGCATGGGGTGTTGCAGATAGTTTGCGCGTGGTTGATGTAATAAATCCTACTGATGAACGTGAATTCGGTATGACAGATCTGGAAGACATCCGTTTGCCAATTAATATGACAAAAATTGATTATTACATTGGAGATTTAAAACTGGAAGCGGTAGCGGTTCATCAAATAAGATTTAATAAATCAGCACCATTTGGCAGCGATTTTAACCCGTCGACTCAGAAAATAAATGAAGTCATTCCTGAAAGTTCAGCGGAAAATACAGAATACGGATTGGCTTTGATTGGGACATTTAGTGGTTGGGATGCATCTTTACATTGGGCACAGTATTTTGACGACTCTGCTCATTTTAAAATTACCAATATTACAATCATTCCTGGAGTAGGAGCAATACCAACACTTGAACGTCAACACAGCCGTTTAAAGATGGGTGGGGGGGCTCTGAGTATTTCTTCCGGCAATTTTGTCTGGAAAGCTGAAGCAGCTAAATTACGAGGGCTAGAATATGCTCTTGTGACCGACAAATTTTTTTCTCGTACAGATATTCTTTTTGGTCTAGAATTTTCTGGATGGAGTGACACGTCATTGACAATAGAGTCAGGTGTACAACATATCAATGATTTTGATAAACGTTTAGAAGGTTTACCGGATTCTGAAATTGAAGACCGCTTTGCGACTTCAGTAATTTTTACAAAAGATTATCTCAACCAGACTTTACACCTTAATCTTACGGGGATGATGATCGGAGAACGGGGCGAAGATGGTGGTATTAACCGTGGTTCGTTAGAATATGATGTAATGGACGCCTTTTCTGTGAAAGGAGGAATAATGATCTATCAAACAGGAGAAAACACATATTTCCAGAGTTTAAACGAGAATGATCGACTATTCTTTGAGGCTCGTTATTCATTTTGATCGTTAAAAATAATTCATCATATGTAAAATCGAATTAATTAAAATTTATTTCTTATATTTGAGAGTAATGTTTAATCACATAAACCTACTCTTAACTTGAAAGAAAACTTTTACAATTTTTTTAAAATAAATTTATATTGTCTACATTTCTTATAATCAATTATCCAAAAAGGCGCTATCAGAAAACTCATAATACCAATATTATTTCTTTTTTCTTCAGAATTAGCTCGGGCTGAATTGCCGATTGGTGAAATCCCATCAAAAATTGTGCTTCAAAAAGATTTAGGAGGTCGATTAGATGGAACTCCATGGAGCAGTGAGGAATTGGTTTCTGGTAAAATCATAATACTTTTTCATGTTGATCCGGACGAATCTGAACTCAACAATCATGTAACGGAAGCTCTCAAGACTGAAAAATTTTCTACAGAAAAAACTGGTTCAGTAGTAGTTGTTAACATGGCGGCTAGTTGGCTACCTGATGTTACGATCAATAATAAATTGAAAATCAAACAAGAGGAATATAAAACAACTGTTTATGTGAAAGATCTCAAAAAAACTCTAGTAGAAAAGTGGGGGTTGAGTGATGATAGCAACAATATAATATTATTCGGGAAAGATGGTAAAGTTCTTTATAGTGTCGACGGAGAGTTCACAGAAGCCCAAGTTCAGGAATTGATTAACGTAATAAAGGTTAGTTTGTAGTATATTTGCCAATTCAAAAATGGTAATAGAGCTTGTTTTTTAAAATGCATTAATTCAAAATTAATTGTGCAATTTCGTTAAAAACTCACATTTCATATTAACAGTTTTTAGAAGGACAATTATATGTTAGCTAGTTCTACAAAATATCTGATAATTGGTGCTGGAATGCATGGCCTTAGTACTTCTTACCATTTAGCTCTTGAATTAAAAAAAAGAGGTCTCGGAAGTGGGAAAGATATCTTGGTGATTGATAAATCAGGAATTGGTGCAGGTGCATCAGGAATTGCGTGCGGGGTTGTGCGGAACAATTATTTCCAGCCTGCTATGCGCGAATTAATGGCGCATAGCGTAGAGGTTTGGGAAAGTGATCCGAAAGCATACAGCTATAACGCTGTCGGTTATATGCAAATTAGTCCTGAGGTGATGCATTCTGATGTTGCAACAATCTATGACCAGCAGAAGGCTATTGGCTATACTTCAGAATTTATCGAGGGCAGTTCCGATTCAATGGTTTACATGCGGGGCTTGTTTGATGATTGGCAGGCAAAGGGGATAACTTCTGTTTTGCACGAAAAAAAAGGTGGCTATTCCAATAATATGAAATGTATGCAGGGACTAGCGGCAAAAGCTGAAAGCGAGGGTGTAACTATTACCGGAAATGTTGAAGTCACTGGTGTTGAATTTTCCGGAAAAGCAATTTCAGCCGTAATCACAAATCGAGGTACGATACAGACTGATTATGTTGTTGTCGGGGCTGGACCATGGATAAATACTTTCTGGAAAATGTTAGATCTACCTTCGAAAATCAAAGTTAAGGATGGAGATAAAATCCATGAAAATATTGAAATGTGGCGCTACTATTGTCTCCAGGAGGGGACACTAGGTGTTGATCCCAATATGCTCAAGACTAATGATGGCAAAATGCCTCCGGTTATTCATGTTGATAGTGATGCAAAACTCTACTCAGATATTGACGGACGTTTGATAACAGATAAGATGTGGGGTATTTATTACAAACCGGATTTCAGCTTTGATGGGGTGCAGGGAGGAGCAGCACCATATGATGTTGATACAACAGGTGATGATTTCAGTGTTGATCCCTATGGTACTGAATCTCCTGACTTTGTAGTTGGCAAAGATTTTGTCGACATGTGGTGCTCAGCCTTAGCATTCTGTCAGAGACGTTTTGAAGATAAGAGGCATCTTTACCGTGGAGAACCTTCAGGGGGGTTGGGAGCACTTGCCCCAGATAGTTTCCCCGTATTTGATGAGTATCATGAAAACTGCTATGTGATTGCAGATTCAAATCATGGTTATAAAATGCTAGGTGTGGGTAAACTAGTTGCTGGGACAATTATGGGTGAAAAAAGTAAACTGCTGGAGCCGTTTAGTTTTTCACGTTTTGAAGAGGGTAAACTTCACCCTGTCTCAAACAGTCCTTTCCCTTGGAGTTGATCTAATTCTCTTTCCATGAAATTAAATATAAAGTGTAAATATTGTTATGGAAACAGAGACGATTGAAAATGAATCCAACCAGAAAAATAAACGACTGCCTATTCAGGATCATTTTATAGGTTGGCAGTGTAGGGTTCGTCAGTATGCAATGCGAAATGGTGAAGGGCGACCTTCACCTGGGATGAGACCGGATGTCATTCTTGAAGATGGAAAAGAGGTGGCTAGTTCTGTGACGCTATTACTTGTTCCTGAACTACTTCAGGATAGTATCCGTCAATTTCGTTATATGGCAATGAAAACTAATGATCCTCTGGAAAGATACAAAAAAGCGATTCAACTTCTTTCTTCTAATTTCTACCAAAATGTCGAAAGTTTTGGTGGTTTGATGACAGGCTTGTTTTCTAGGAATTCGATGACAGTTAATAGTCTATTGAAAAATCAACGCTGTATACTTGAATTTAATTTTCAGCAGCAAAAATTCAGAGTAATAGCTGATATTAAATTCATGTCGAAAAATAATCTAGAATATGAATTCACTTACTGGCATAATTTCCTATTCAACCCTTATCTTTCTCCGGATGTTTCTGTTATAGGTTTCGAACCTGTTTGGTCTGAAACCATTGCAGATCCTTCTTTGTCATAAGAAGATACTTTGAAATAATTTAGCAAGGTTCTGCTGAAAAGCGGCACTATTGACGTCCCAGACTTGATCCTAGAGCGATAGAATTATTAGTTTCCCTTTAACTTGTCCTATTTGGGTTATACTCGAAATCTATTGGCTCTGGATTCTTCTTAGAACTTTCCGTAGTTTTCTTTTAGAACAACCATCGGATGTCGTTTTGACATCTGAAATTTAATCAGCAATTCACGGGCAATCATATCTCGATCTTGTTGATTATCCGGGAGTTCCATCTCTTTTGGAACTGTTACCCAGCCATTGATGTTTCTATCAAAAACTGCAGGACGATCTTCTTCGTATCCCATGTGTACGTCTTCGAGCCAATTTAAATCCTGCCAGTTCATTACTTCGAGATATTTTTTCAGAAATGGAGTTAAACGTCCATAGTCAGGAACCAGATTCACATCATATCGATAGCCAATATGCTGCCCGATTTCTTTTTCTCTATCAGAGCCTAAATCTTCTGGTATTAAATCTTTATTTTCACTCATTTTAATTTTACAAATTCAGGTTTGTATAAAATATAAAGTTTCATGTATCATCAGAAAAAATGGATTGTTATTCTTTATCCATTATATAACTTTATAATGCTCAATAGCGATTCATGTCAGGTCTTCCGACGGTGTGTTGTGAACCGGCCAAGGGTACTTGTGCCAAAGCTGAGGCTTCCATTGTCAATGCCGCCAAGTCTTCTGGTTCAAGTGAATGCACGTTTGTCTTACCACATGCACGTGCAAACATCTGGCACTCTATAGCCAAGCAATGTAAGAAGTTATAAACTCGTTCTGCTGCTTTGTCAGGGTCTAGACGTTTCCGTAATTCAGGGTCTTGTGTCGCAACTCCAACCGGACATCTTCCAGTATGACAGTGATAACAAAATCCTGCTTCAACTCCCATTTCCTTTTCGTAATCAGATTCTGCGATATCTTTGTTGCAATTGAGTGCCATCATTGCGGAGTGACCAATTGCTACTGCATCTGCTCCCAGTGCAATTGCTTTTGCTACGTCAGCACCATTCCTTATTCCACCAGCATAGACCAGCGAAATTTTACCGGTATAACCCAAATCGTCAAATGCTTTTCGGGCCTGACGTATGGCAGCGATTCCTGGTACTCCTGTTTCTTCAGTTGCTAAATGGGGTCCAGCACCAGTGCCACCTTCCATACCATCAATATAAATGCTATCGGGATTTGTTTTGAGCGCCATCCTTACGTCATCATATACTCGTGCAGCACCAAGTTTTAGCTGAATTGGTATTTGACCATCCGTCGCCTCTCTGATTTCGTTAATCTTCAAAGCCAAATCATCAGGGCCAAGCCAATCTGGATGACGTGCGGGTGAGCGCTGATCAATGCCTGCGGGCAAGGAGCGCATTTCTGCAACTTGATCGGTAACTTTTTGACCCATCAAATGTCCTCCCAAACCTACTTTGCAACCTTGTCCTATGAAAAATTCGCAAGCATCAGCAAGGCGTAAGTGATGAGGGTTGAATCCGTAACGTGACTGTATACACTGATAGAGCCACTTGGAGGAATATCTCCGCTCATCAGGGATCATACCGCCTTCGCCTGAACAAGTTGCTGTCCCCGCCATTGTTGCTCCACGCGCTAGAGCAGTCTTGGCCTCATAACTAAGGGCACCAAAACTCATCCCGGTTATGTATATAGGAATATCCAATTCTAGAGGTCGTTTTGCATTTGGTCCAATTATAGTTTTGGTCAAACATTTTTCGCGGTATCCTTCAATAACGAAGCGAGTCAGAGTTCCTGGAAGAAAAGTTAGATCATCCCAGGTTGGAATGTTTTTGAACAGTGAGAAACCACGCATCCGGTAACGTCCCAGTTCTGCTTTTATGTGTATGTCGTCAATTACCTCGGGTTTAAAAATGAAGCTTTTACCGAGTGTGGATTTATTTCTAGCCATAATATTTTCTGTTTAATAGAGATTTTTCAAAGCACGATTTTCTTTTCAGTCGGCTCTAGGTTATCGTAATTCCAAAGCTGTTTTCCAGCCACAATTTTTTGCAGGTTTTCTGCACCATTAGGAGCTTTCATACCATAAAGAGCAAGTTTCCGCTCTATCCACTCGGCTTCAAGATCTGTCATTTCTCCAGCGACTGCGTCAACTCCTAGTGAAGCTATTTTGCCACCGACATAAATTGTACCATCATACATCGAATCTCCTAGGTTTGAACCTGCATCCCCAAGAACAATCATACGTCCACGTTGCATCATAAAACCAGATAAAGTTCCGGTACGTCCTCCGACTATAATTGTGCCACCTTTCATGTCGATGCCTGTTCTTGAACCGACATCACCCTTGCATACTAAGTCACCTCCTCTAATTGCAGCCCCGAAAGTTGAACCAGCATTTTTTTCGACAATGATTGTTCCTGCCATCATATTCTCTGCGAAGGACCAGCCTACACGGCCTGAAATTTTGATATTCGGTCCGTCCACCAGTCCACATCCAAAATAACCGAGACTTCCATCAAAATCTAGTTGCAGTCGGTTGAGGATGCCTACAGCGATGGAGTGCTTAGCACTGGGGTTTTTTACAACAATGTGCCCAAAACCTTCTTTCATCAATTCTCTGATCTTAAGATTGATATCACTGCTTTCCAAGTTTTGTGCGTCAAATTCTGTTTTTTTGCTGGAGTCTACTTCAAACGCATTGTAAGGATAAACAAAATTTTCTTCTTCTTCTGCAGAGAAGAAAATCTCTTGAGTCCGTCCGCCGAGTTGTTCAGTATGCAGACCTGCGTCAAAGGAATTATCTATAGTTGCCATACTCTTACTTCTCCTTCATAGGGGTCAAATGTGTCAATTTCATGTGGAAAAATGCTCCGAATAGCTACCTCTTCAGAGGCCAAAGCAACAAAGTCATCACTTTCATAAAGAACCATCGGCTTGGCCGCCATCAAATCTTTTGCCATTCCTAAGCGGTCTGATGTTGCCACGACATAGGTAAAAACGCCATCAAGTTCATCGAGAGAGTCCTTCATTGCTGTTTCCAACTCCACACCATTATTCATTTTATCAGCCAAATAAACTGCAATCAATTCTGAGTCACAATTAGACATGAAGCGGTGACCACGATGTTCAAGTGTTCTTCTCCAGTTCCAGTAGCTTGTTAACTGTCCGTTGTGAACCACTGATACATCGTTGAATGGATAGGCCCAGTACGGATGTGCAGAGCGGATATCCACATCAGACTCAGTTGCCATCCGCGTGTGTCCAATTGCGTGTGTTCCATTGAATTTACCTAAGTTGTACTGTCCAGAGACAACTCCTGCGTCTCCCAAGTCTTTTATGAGTTCGAGTGCAGAACCCAGAGAGATGATTTCTGCTCCTTCCACATCCTCAATATAATCAGCCATTCGATGTAAACTGCCTTCTTTGCTAAAAGTATAGCGAAAAGCGTATTCAGTGACAGTATCTTGAGAAATTATTTCGGCACCCATTTCCTTCATACGACTGTCAACAGTTTCACGTCGGTCTGTGATTTGCTGATGTATATCAAATCCAGAATTAAGGTCTTCCTGTTCTGCAACTTTGAAACGCATTACAAACTGATTTTTCTCTGGAACTCCATAGACTGCAAATCCAGTTGAGTCTGGACCACGATGCTTCAATGACTGAAGCATAGAAGTCATCTCACCCCCTATGTTTCCGGGGCTCCCCCGGCGAATAATTCCGGCAATGCCACACATATAAGTTCTCCTTTGTTTAAGATTTAATGTTTAAAATAAGTTCAAACCGATAGTTCTAACTGTCTTTCTTTTAAAACGTACAGTTTCGTATAAGGAAACAATACTCAAACACCAAACTCTCACCACTCAGCTATTTATTAAGTTCGGAGCCATCAAATTTTGTTACCTTTTACTAAATCCCTTTATCAGATTACTGATTATTTTTTAGACTATTGTCTTTTCCTAGGGGAGACAATCAACGTATGTTTCCAAATCCCAATCAGTAACTGTATGGTTGAATTTCTCCCACTCGTCATTTTTGTAATGATGATAAACACGGTACATTTCACCTGGCATTGATGACTTTATGACTTCGTCATCCGCCAATCTTTGCAAGGCTTCACCTAATGACATTGGCAGTTTCTTGACTTGTTTGCCTGCTTCAATGGCTTGGTAAATGTTGCGTTCTTCTGGTTCTCCGGGGTCAAGATTGTTACTGATACCATCATCAAAGGCTTTAAGCAGTGCACCTCCCATCAAGTAGGGATTGACCATCGAATCCACAGATCGATACTCAAAGCGTCCTGGAGCAGAAATCCTTAAGGCACAGGTACGGTTTTGATAACCCCAATCTGCAAAGACTGGAGCCCAGAAACCTGTATCCCATAAACGACGATAGGAATTTACAGTGGATGAACCGATGGAAGTTAAAGCACCTAGGTGTTTCATTACTCCACCGATACATTGCAAGCCGACAGGTCCTGGTTTGCGTTCATCAATTGAGGGATCCGGCATGAATGTGTTTTCTCCACCAGTAAGATAAGTAAAAGCTCCTTCCATTCCTGGAAGTTTAGCATTGTGAAGGTCATTAACGGATTCTTTGCCACCTCTCCAGAGCGACATGTTATGATGGCATCCTGAAGCAGAAACGCCCATAAAGGGTTTTGACATAAAACAAGCAATCAGCCCATCTTCACGAGCTACTTGCGCGCAGACTTGCCGGTATGTTGTTAAGCGGTCTGCGTTTCGCAAAACATCATCAAACATGGTATTTAGCTCCAATTGTCCAGGAGCGTCCTCATGATCCCCCTGAATAATATCCAAACCCATGGCTTGTGAATATTCAATCACTTTCATGAAAGTCGGGCGCAATTCTTCAAACTGATCAATGTGATAACAATTCGGTTTTGTTACGCCTCCATTTGGGCGTCCATCATCTCCACGTTTGAGCCACATCATTTCAGGTTCAGTTCCAGCGCGCATGTGCAAACCATCAAACTTTTCTTTAAATTCATTATGTATGATACGCAAATTACCACGACAATCAGAAGTCAAATGTCCTCCTGGATTTTCGCGTTCTTCACGGTTCCGGAAACATGTGCAGAAGACCCTTGCAACCCTTTTGTCCCAAGGGAGTTGGCAAAAAGTCTCAGGGTCAGGGATTCCGACCAACTCGGAGGATTCTGGACCGTAACCAATATAGTCTCCGTGTCTGTCAACAAAAAGGTTTGCAGTGGAACCATACACAAGTTGAAAACCTCTTTCTGCAGTCCGCTCCCAGTGGTCGGCAGGGATTCCCTTTCCAACAATTCTTCCAGTGACGGATATAAATTGATAGTAAATATAGGTTATTCCCAGTTCATTGATTTTCTCTCTAACCTGTTTGACTAATTTGTCTCGCCCATTGGCATTAACGTGAGCTTCTAAGTCTGTCATATCTCCTCCTACAAGTAATTGTGTGTGCGACCTATAAAATATTAGATCGAAAATTATGATTGTAAAACCAATTTAGTATTCAACCATCCTGATTAAACTTGTTAAATTATTTTATAAATGTGTTTGTAAAAAAAAAATGAAAAATACTACAGACTGGACAATAAGTCAAGAGCGCGGTTTCAATTTTTCCGGATCATAGAAAGGAAAAGGAACAACCTTAGCCGGGATTCGCTTTTGATGGCCATCCAACTTGCCGACTTGTACTTCTGTACCAACATCAGAACTTGACACATCGATCCTGCAAAGCGCAATGTTTTTTCTCAGAAGCGGTGAGCGCATTCCGCTTGTAATTATGCCAACCTGTCCCCGGCCGACGTGAACGCAGTCACCATGTGCCCCTGGTTCATTGCCTTCAAGCTCAAGACCCACCAGTTTTCGCTGCGGATTTGCCTTTCGGCTTATAAGTGCATCCCTACCGACAAAGTTATCTTCCTTTGTCTTTAAAGGCACTGTAAATCCAACTCCGGATTCATATGGATCAGTTTCATCACTGAACTCATAACCCGCAAAGACGAGTCCTGCTTCTATACGTACCATATCAAGAGCGTCCAAGCCAAGTGGTAACATCCCGTGAGGTTTCCCAGCTTCCCAAATAACATCCCATATAGCAGGTGCATCTTTGGGATGACACCAGACTTCATAACCCAATTCTCCAGTATATCCAGTGCGTGAGACCATGATCGGAATACCATTTAGGTCACCGACCCGGCCAATTGTAAAACGGAACCAGCCTACTTCCTCCAACTTAGGTTGTGTGGGCGGAGTCCAGACTATTTCTTTGAGAATTTCTCTACTCTTTGGACCTTGTACGGCAATGTTATGTATTTGATCAGTTGAAGATTTCACACGAACTTTGAGACCAAGTTTTTCTGCCTGCTCCCTCATCCATATACCTCCGTAATCATCCCCACCGATCCAACGAAAATTATCCTGACACAATCTCAAAAGCGTGCCGTCGTCCATCATACCTCCGTGTGGATATAACATTGATGAATAAACGACTTGACCTACGGAGAGTTTTCTTACGTTACGTGTCAAAGTCCACTGCAAAAGTGCTTCCGCATCGGGGCCGATTACTTCAAATTTTCTAAGTGGAGATAGGTCAGTGACAATAGCATTTTCTCGACAAGAGTGATATTCTTCTATTGCTCCGCTGTTCCTGTAACAGGTCGGTAACCAGTATCCCCGATATTCTGTGAAGTTGCGCGTCAGGGCCGAAGTTCGGGGATGAAAGCCGGTTTCCTGAGTAAGTTTTGCGTCTGAATCTGGAGTCATTCTAATTGCTATGGCTTTGGAAAAATTGTTTTTTTCCGGATAAACCCGGATATGAATATCTGTGGGGTTCCAAGCATTGACTGGAGTAGTGTCATCAGGACATGCTGAAGAAATGCACACAAGATCAGTCTGAGCCTGCAACAAGACATAATCGCCTGGACGTGACCACGATTCTTCACCATAAAGCACATTGTGATCATCAATTCCGGTGTTGAAAAAAAAATTTGCTGCCGCCCAACCTTTTCTGGGTTCGATTTCATATGGAACCAATGCTTCGTTGAAATTATCTGAGCAGTTGATATGTCCGAAATAACCTCTGTCTTCATATGACTTAGCAGTACAAGCCAGGCCGAAAGTGTCGTGTCGTCCCACGGTATCTCTAATTACCTCGACCAAAGGTTGCATATCCACATCGTAATATTTGGAAAAAAGACCCGGCCCTGGATAACCAGCTCCTATGATTGAACGAGTTGTCGTTACGTCCAAACTTCTTTCGATGCCCTTGTCTAATTTACGTCGATTGAAGACTTGGAAATCAGAACATTCCCGTCCCATCACGTCAATTACTTGTATAAATTCACCGGCTTTTACTTCGTAGGCTTGAGCTGTACACCGTTCAATCCTGAAATCAAGTCGCGGATCTGCCAATGGATCAGGTAATTCTATTTCATCCTCATCCATAGGGGATGCTCGGTGGATGAAAACTTGTAGATCGGTCGGTGGTAAAACATCACCTTCTACTGACATCATTGTGCCTGGTGCAGATATGGCACATATTGTTCGCGAGGTTACTTGGAAACGTACTTCCTCACCTGGTGGGGAATCCTGTGCAAAGAGGATAGTTGCTTTAGCAGAAGTAAGGTCTATTCCTTTGGCCTTTAAACCGACTCTGACTCGAACGGCGCTTTCAGAATCACCTGAAAGAATTTGATTCAAAACTTCGGCGGGTTGTGATTTGTTAATTCCAAGAATCCCTGGATCCCCTTTACCTTCAGTTGAAAAAGGGACGACCTCAGCAAGTTGACCACCTTCAGGATCACGTACTACTAAGATATCATCCGGATACAAATCCACAACAATTACACCACAAGCTGGTACATTGTAGCGTTCAAGTTCTGCATCCAATTGCCAGAGCCCCGGTTCCAAAATGCTGGCAGTTGACCTGATATTTTCTATGTCCATGGCGAATGTTCCTACGCTTGTTCAGGATGAAGACATGTAGTTTTTTTTATATCAGTGTAGTCTGAAGACAGTGCAGATAAAAAAATAATACACTCCTAAAATTAGTTGGATAAATTTTAATTTAGTTCAGCGGTAACTGCTGATGTTATTGTTAATTTTAGTAACGAAAATCCTCAAAGATACATAAAGAGGTAAGTATCTTTTAGAGGAATCTTTATGTCAAGCAATTTATTTTTTAAAAAATAATCTTGTCAGTCTTATGTTTTACGTTAAAATCATTCTTTAAATTTTTTCACCGACTGCTTAAAAAGTTGTTAATTTAGAGTACTGATTTTGAAGAAGTTCTCTTAATTATTTTGATTCAGTATTTATTTTGCTCTGAGCAAAAAACTTTATATCTTTAACAAGCAGAATCATATGTGTAAAACTTTATATTTTAACCTATAGAGGAAAAATGAGTATCAATCTTGAAAAAGCAGCCAAGGAAAAAGGTATACGCTATTTCTTAATTAGTTTTACAGATTTGTTTGGAGTAGTTAGGTCAAAACTCGTTCCTGCTGGTGCGATTAAAGAAATGCAAAAAAACGGTGCTGGTTTCGCTGGCTTTGCGGCACATCTAGACATGACGCCTGCTGATTCAGATATGTTTGGTCTTCCTGATTCAGATAGGCTGATACAGTTGCCATGGAAATCAGAGGTGGGGTGGCTTCCCAGTGATATTTTTCTAGACGGAAAAATAGTTGATCATGGTCCTCGTACTGTACTTAAAAACGTTTTGGTAGAAGCAAATAAAAAGGGGTATTTGATTAATACAGGAGTTGAGTGTGAATATTTTGTATTAACACCTGAAGGAACTGCGGTTGCGGATCAATCAGACATACAGCCCAAACCTTGTTATGACCAGCAGGCTCTAATGAGGCGCTATGATCTGATCGCGGAAATATGTGACCATATGCAGACTCTTGGATGGGGACCTTATCAAAATGACCACGAAGATGCTAATGGGCAGTTTGAAATGAACTGGGATTATTCGGAAGCACTAACAACTGCTGATCGACACAGTTTCTTCAAGTATATGACGAAGACGATTGCAGAAAAGCATGGTTTCCGAGCCACATTTATGCCTAAACCAATCCAATCACTAACTGGTAACGGTTGTCATGCTCATGTTTCAGTATGGAGTAAGGATGGTAAGACCAACTTAATGGAAGATGCGAAGGGTGAGCTCGGTCTTTCTAAACTTGCTTATCATTTCATTGGAGGACTTTTAAAACATGCGGAAAGCCTGGCAGCAATTACAAATCCAGTGGTAAACAGTTACAAACGGATCAATGCACCCCGAACTACTTCAGGAGCAACATGGTCTCCGAATACAGTTACTTATTCTGGAAATAACCGAACCCACATGATCCGCATACCGGATTCTGATCGTATTGAAGTCCGATTGGCAGACGGTGCAGCAAATCCATATTTGCTGCAAGCTGCCATAATCGGCGCAGGTTTTTGGGGCATAGAAAATAGATCTGATCCAGGAAAACGTCTTGATATAGATATGTACGCAGAGGGTCATACAATTAAGGACGCCCCCAAACTACCACTAAACATGCTGGACGCAATACGTGCCTTTCAGAAAAACAAAACTATGCGCAGTATTCTTGGGGACGAATTTGCCGATTCGTATGTTAAGCTCAAAATGGAAGAGTGGAATAGTTACATGCAGCACTTTTCAGAATGGGAACGACAAAATGCGTTGGATGTATAAATTGGAGAAAAGGTATTGTGATTAGAAATAATTAGCATTATTTTTTAACTATTATAGAATTCTATAATTCAAAAATTGATTTATGTGTGGAATCGTTGGACTCTTCCTGAAAAACAAAGAACTAAAATTTCAACTGGGTAAATTGTTTGAGCCGATGCTTGCTGAGATGAGTAGTCGAGGTCCTGACTCTGCAGGTGTTGCCATTTACCGTAATCCAGTAAATGCTGGACAGACGAAATTTTCGTTGGTTCATGAAGATCAAGAATTTTTGTGGAAGGATCTTGAAACTGATTTGGCTGCATCACTAAAGTGTGATGTGTCCAGTAAAGTTATCTCTAATCACTGTGTTCTTATTTCTAATGCAACTGAGACGGAAATTGTTAACTGGATTCAAAGGAATTATACTGAAGTAAGGATTGTTGGCTCAGGTAAATCGATCGAAATATTTAAGGAAGTTGGTCCCCCTGAAATGGTCTATGAACAATTCAAGCTTGATAAAGCTTCTGGCACCCATATGATCGGTCATACCCGTATGGCAACAGAGAGTGCAGTTACGACTGCTGGTTCACATCCATTTGCAACTGGTGCAGATCTATGTTTGGTTCACAACGGATCGCTTTCCAATCATAATCTTCTTAGAAGAAAGATGGAGCGTGAAGGGATAATATTTCAGACTGATAATGATACTGAAGTTGCAAGTGCATATATGACTTGGAAAATTCGTTCAGGTGCTACGCTTCGTCAGGCCTTGGAAGATGGCATTAAGGAAATTGATGGTTTCTATACTTTTTGTATAGGCACGCAGGATGGATTCGCGGTTGTTCGTGACCCAATAGCCTGTAAACATGCAGTTATGGCCGAGAATGATGATTGGGTAGCAATGGCAACAGAATTTCGTGCAATCGCACATTTACCGGGCGCGGATAGGGCAAGATTTTGGGAGCCTGAACCATCTACTATTTACGTTTGGGGTGAGAAATAATATGGACATGTTAGATCTTAAAGAAATTGGTGTCAGGGGTGTAAATACCATTCTGCATGACATATCTTTGAGTAAAGAGAAGTCATACAAAATTAACAATCCAATGGGACAGCATTCAATTGCATGCGGGCTTAATGCAGCAATGCAGGTAGAGATTGAGGGGCATGTTGGTTTTTATTGTGGCGGTATGAATAAGCACGCGGACATAAAGATCAAGGGACATGCTGGTGTTGGGGTTGCGGAGAATATGATGTCAGGAAGTATACATGTTTCCGGTAATGCTTCTGATTCCGCAGGTGCAACAGCTCATGGTGGTATGCTAGTGATAGAAGGGGATGCTTCATCTCGTTGCGGTATTTCAATGAAAGGGATTGATATAGTAGTTGGTGGTTCTGTAGGGCACATGTCAGCTTTCATGGCACAAAGTGGACACATGGTGGTTTGCGGGGATGCTGCTGAAGCTCTTGGAGACTCAATTTATGAAGCTTTGGTATTTGTAAGGGGTGAAGTAGCAAGTTTGGGAGCTGACTGTATTGAAAAAGAAATGAGACCCGAACACCTGGCAAAACTGAAAGAACTACTGACTCGTTCTAATTTTAAGGCTGATCCTGCTGAATTCAAACGTTACGGTTCAGCTCGTAGTCTTTACAATTTTGATATTGATAATGCTGGCGCATATTAATTTTTTGTAATGAAAAAAAATATTCCAAGAACACATCCACGAAAATCCGCTACTTTTGATGATTATACATTGTCAGAAATCCGCAGAGCAGCAGTTAGTGGGATTTATGATATTAGGGGTGGAGGTGCAAAAAGATCACTGCCAGGACTCGATGATCTCCTTTTTCTCGGAGCTTCAATGTCTCGTTATCCACTCGAAGGCTATCGGGAAGTATGTGGTACAGATGTTGTGTTGGGTACTCGCTTTGCTAAGAATCCAATTCGACTTAAAATACCTATCACTATTGCAGGAATGAGTTTCGGATCGTTATCTGCTCAGGCTAAAGAAGCCCTGGGGCGAGGTGCTACTATTGCCGGAACATCGACAACAACGGGAGATGGGGGCATGACTCTAGAAGAAAGAGGGCAGTCAGAAAAACTCATTTATCAGTATTTACCTTCACGCTACGGCATGAATCCAGATGATCTTCGGAAAGCAGATGCAATTGAAGTTGTTGTAGGACAAGGTGCAAAACCAGGTGGGGGTGGGATGTTGTTGGGACAGAAAATATCTGATCGAGTTGCTGAAATGCGGAACCTACCTAGAGGTATTGATCAGCGTTCAGCATGTCGCCACCCGGATTGGACTGGGCCTGATGATCTTGAAATAAAAGTCAACGAATTAAGGGAAATAACAGATTGGGAGAAACCAATCTATATTAAAATTGGAGGTTCTCGGCCTTACTATGATACTGCATTATCAGTAAAAGCTGGTGCGGACGTAATTGTAATTGACGGAATGCAGGGAGGGACTGCTGCAACTCAGGAAGTATTTATAGAACATGTTGGACAGCCTACGCTGGCCTGCATCAGGCCTGCAGTCAAAGCCTTACAGGAACTGGGACAACATCGAAAGGTACAGTTGATAGTTTCAGGTGGTATTAGGAACGGTGCAGATGTTGCCAAGGCACTGGCATTGGGTGCAGATGCAGTTTCTATCGGTAGTGCTGCTCTGGTTGCTATTGGAGATAACGACCCCAAGTTTGAAGAAGAATATCAAAACCTCGGTACGACGGCCGGCGCTTATGATGATTGGCATGAAGGTCAAGACCCAGCAGGTATTTCAACCCAAGATCCGGCACTTGCAAAAAGGCTTGATCCAGTTTTGGCAGGTCGAAGATTAGCGAATTACCTTAAAGTGATGGCTCTTGAAGCACAAACAATCGCCCGTGCCTGTGGCAAAAGTCACGTTAACAATCTTGAACCAGAAGATTTGGTTGCCTTGACAGTGGAGGCCTCAGCAATGGCACAGGTTCCACTTTCTGGTACAGATTGGATCCCAGGAAAAAATAATTGGTAGCCC
>SHAT01000055.1 GCA_004213175.1 Pseudomonadota bacterium
GAACGATTGTCGTTAGAAGCATGGCACGTCCAGTTGAGGTCAGTGTTTTTTCCACTGCCAAATGTATATCCTGATGAATGTATTGATACCGGCGAAAATTGTGCATGAAGTGCACGGTATCATCGACAGCAACTCCAATCGCAATGCTTCCTACAAGAATCGACATTGCGTCAAGAGGTAGATCAAGCATTCCCATTACACCCAAACCCACTAGTACCGGGAAAAAATTTGGGATCATACTCCATAGTCCCAAACGAAAATCAGCAAGCAGGATAATCATCATCAAAGTAATCACTACCGCTGCAATGAGATAACTTATGAGCATACCTTCCATAAGGAACGTGATTGTTTTTACCATGATCGGAATGAGTCCTGTGACGACATATGACTTTTCCTTACCAAACATATCCTCTATCTTTCTTTCTATCTTGCTTACAAGCCCTGAATATTGATTTGCATCCACCCAAGTTGTTTTGAGCGTGACGCGTGCCTTGGAATAAGGTGTATTGACCAGATTTTCGAGATCATCGGTACCACCATTTTCGAAAAGCAGGAGCTCCTGTGCTATCATTCTCCGGTCCATAGGGACCCTATAGTATTCTTCTCGATCCTCGTTTAGTACCTGGTTTATTTCCTTGACCACGTCGACAACAGATGAAGATTTGCCTACCACAATCTTGTTGTGGCTTGTTCCTTCGGAAAAGCGATTAAACTCATCAAGACGTTTCATGAATTCTGGATCTTTGACTGCATCCTCCTCATCCCGCTCGACAACCAATTCAATCGAAGCACTACCTTTCATATGATCATTGATAGCGTCGGTAGCATTTCGCAGCGAGTGGTTATCAGGAAGCCAGGCTACTGGATTATGGGAAAAACGAAGTTGAGTGGCACCGAATAACGAGATCAAAGCTATCAGAGTGCTGACCACTATCACTTTCCAAGGGTGATTAACTGCAAAATTACCACAACTTTTTAGAGCCCGGTCTACAAAAGAAATACGTGTTTGAGATCTTTCCTGAAAATGCAGTTTTTCTTCAACAACTGCAGATTTTACTTTTGGGAGGACCGAAAGAAGGGCTGGTAAAAGAACCAGTGTAAAGAAAACACAGAGCATTATTCCTGCTGCTCCATATAATCCAAGATCTGAAACCGGTGCCACTTTAACTGGAACAAAAGAAAGGAGGCCTCCCGCCGTGGTAAGACTGGTAATAAGAATAGCCAGACCCGAATGTCCCATTGCAAAAGCAATCGCATCCCCTTCGTCTCCGTGCTCACGCAGGTGCCTGTAATATATGACCAGCAAATGAACAGAATAACCAATCCCAACGGTAATTAAGATAGAAGGGAGTATCTGCATAACGATCGTCAGTTTGGTTCCGGTTAAACCTAATAGGCCAAGAGCGGTCAACATCGATAATATTACAGTGAGTATAGGAAGCAGTAAACCGGACAAACGACGAAAAAGTAATAACAGAAGTATGGCGATCACCCCTAATGACGCAAGTACAAAAACTGGCATGTCTTTGAACATTGCTTTATTCAGGTCATGAACCATTACTGGAGAGCCTCCAAGTTCGATCGGGAAGTCAGTATTACGGTGACGATCAGCCACAGACTTGATGGCTTCAACAAATTCACTGTTCTGTTCATCGGTCAACAACTGGGACTTTTCATTGTCAGAAAATGATGTCTCCTCTTCGTCTAAAAATCCCTCTTCCAGTATTCCCTCCTGATCTAAATCTATACCTAAATCAGAAAAAGCATTTGAGCGAACCACCACAGTCGTGTATTGCCCATCCTCTGAAACCAAAAAGTTGCGGTAGAACTTGTTTCTAAGTACTCGATCCTTGAGGTCCATAACCTCTGCATCCTCATCAGGCCAGTCTGCCATCAGTTCCTCGATGATCAGATCACCTCCTTCACCTCGCATGGCAGTCACGTTTATCAAACTTTGTACTTCATCAAGATGTGGAACCTCAGCCTCAAGATCTTCATGAAAAGATTTAAGCTTCTTCAAAAATTCAATGTCAAAAACATTTTTAGGATGTATGAGCGCCAGTACAATTTCGTCACGTCCAAATTGCTCACGGAACTTGTTATAAGTAATCCGAGTTTGATCATTTTCACTGAAAAATGCCTCGGTTGAAGTATCAACCTCTATCGAAACAAGATTCGAAGCCAAAATTGCGAAAAATAATAACATTACTAGAATCACTCGTTTTGGATGGACATTAATCCAGCGCCCCATTTGTTCAAATTTAGATTCAATATTTTGAATTATTTTTTTCATAAATCAGTTTTTTAAAGTTGGTAATCAAATAATTTTTCACGCAATAATGCTCTAGCCTCCTTGATTGCTATTTTCGGGTCCAAACGATAGTGCAGCAAAATTCCAGTTAGGGAAGCCAACAAGAGAGTTGTAAATCCTGGATTGCTGTTATTAAAAATCAATCCTAGAATCTTCCTATGTTTTCTGAGTATCTCTTTTAATTTTTTTGATACTTTTGGCATCTCAGCACTCATGGCCAGAAATTCAATGTGTATCTTGGCAAAATCATCGTATGCAGAAAAGAATTGATCCATCCTTGAACTCATGAATTGGGCAAGTTCTCTCTGCTTCATCTTTGCAAGGCCTTTTGGGCGACGTTTCTGGGAAAGATCCTCTAACCAATCTGGATTGTCACTAAAGAGTAATTCAAGAACTTGCTGTGCCTGACTCTCAATTAAAGCTACCATCAGATCTTCCTTAGAACCGAAATAGTGATGCACCAAGCCGTGATTTACCCCAGCATAACCAGCTATGACTTTAATAGTGGAAAGTCGGTGGCCTTCCTTTATCAAACTTTTGCGCGCACCATCGATGATCTTTTGCTTTGTTTTTTCAGACATAAATTTATTTAGTTAGTTGACTAATTATTACTATATTAGTCAACTAACTAAATATTTTCAAGGAAAATTTATATTTTCATTAACAAAGATCATTTATTTCTTTAAGTAAAAAAAATTCTTCTATAATTTTTTGCTAAGACAGGATATTTTCAAGAACTTCCCTATATTTCCTTAGAAATTTTGTACACAATAGGACAGAAAAGAAACAGGGTATCAATGGATATTGATTCAGAATTAGATGCTGGGGAGAGGGAGCAAAATCCCCCTGTAAGATTGGTCTTCTTTTTTCAGTTGCTTTTTGGTTTACGAAGCATGTAGTAAATAACGCTAAATACTAGAAAAACTATTCGACCAATGGTCTGCTCTGAAAAAGTGTCTGGTTCTAGACCTTCAGGCCAGGTTAATAACTTTGCTGAGAAAACTCCGTGAAGTCCATAGAGTAGCCAGGCCATAGCAAAATAGCCCATAGCTTTCTCAACGTTTTCTTCAGTTACGGTTGACCTAATGTGCCAACCAAGAATTGCAACAACCCAGGCTGCAACACCGAATAACATCACAACATTAAGAACAACCGGATTAACAAATTCTTCTGGTGTACCATAGGCAGTCATAATGCTTTCTGGTACAAAAATGGGCCAAATCCCATAAATGACAGAAATAACAATTGTAAACATCATAAGTTTTTTTGAGTCTCCATAAACATCCTTCCTTATAGAAATAAATTAAAGATTAACCAAAAATGAAGACAGTATTTATTACTGTCTTCATTTTTCTCCTCGAAAGAGGTCATGACGCCTCTCACATAGCATAAATTTTGACCAGCGAATCAGGATCCAGGTGGTCTGTATTCTACTAAGCCAGCTGCTTTGATGGCCTCGAGACCTTCTTCAGGTGTCATCAGTACAGTCGTATGCATTTTCGAGAGAGCTCCTCCTGCCCCTGCTGCAATAAGTGCTGACGCCATAGTAGGGTTGTCTGGGCCTTCTGCAATGAAACAAATATCATATTTGCCGAACGAGTAGAATCCACAAAGGAACTTTATACCTTTCGCCGCAAACATCTTCCCTACCTGTTCGATTCTATTTTGGGGATCTTTAATCTGCGTCGCCCAAGAACCGGACGTGTATGATGCCTGAACTAAATAATGTGCCATAATATCTCCTTTATAAATTAAGAAATAAAAAGACTGCCTGGGATATCCGATAATAATAAAATATTAAAGATAATAATGGGTGCAGCTTTCACAAATAATCTTTCGTAACTACGATTTCGAAAGATCTCTTAACTAAGCGTATACTACACAACAGAGTACAACTAATCAATAATATTATTTGTAAAATATTTCTACTGACATAATGGCATACAAAACCGAATTCACTGAAAACTCAAATATAATTTCACCAGAGTTACATTAATTTAACAAAAAACAAAAATATTTTCATTATAGCGAAATTTCGCTTTTTTTTATTTTTCACAATAATATTATTACTTCAATCTTATACCCAATCAGGAGTTAAGGTATCAATCTGCGTTCAAATTATTTATTTCGAAAATACTATAATGAAAATTAGGAGTTCCCATGACCAAATATAAAAAAATGCAAAGTCTTAATGAAGAATGGTCCAACAATTCACGCTGGCACGGCGTTGATCGTCCATATGGAGCTGAGGATGTTAATAAGCTACAAGGGTCGCTGAAAGTAGAATACACTTTGGCTAGAGTCGGAGCAGAACGTTTGTGGAACTTAATGCAGGAAAATCCTTATGTACACACACTTGGAGCTTTGACTGGGAATCAAGCTGTCCAACAGGTTCAGGCTGGACTAAAGGCAATTTATCTTAGCGGCTGGCAGGTGGCTGGAGACGCAAACACTGCAGGAGAAATGTATCCGGACCAGAGTTTGTATCCAGTTGACAGTGTGCCAAACGTAGTGCGTAGAATAAATAATGCTCTCACCAGAGCAGATCAGATTGATCACAGCGAAGGACGAAGTGATTTACATTGGTTTGCTCCAATTGTGGCTGACGCGGAAGCAGGATTTGGCGGTGTGCTAAATGCCTATGAACTAATGAAGCATATGATTGAAGCCGGTGCTTCAGGAGTTCATTTTGAAGATCAACTCGCATCTGAGAAAAAATGTGGACACATGGGGGGTAAGGTTCTTGTCCCAACTTCTGAATTTATCCGCAAACTTACAGCTGCAAGGTTGGCGGCTGACGTAATGGGAGTACCGACAGTACTGATGGCAAGAACTGATGCCAACAGCGCAAAGTTGCTAACAAGTGACGTAGACCATCGAGACCATGAATTTATTGCAGACAAGGAACGCACCCCTGAAGGATTTTTCCGTATTAATGGAGGAATTGAATGCGCAATAGCGCGCGGTCTTGCTTATGCGCCATACTGTGATCTTTTATGGTGCGAAACTTCAACACCTAACCTGGAAGAAGCACGTAAATTCGCAGATGCAATCCATGAAAAATATCCTGATCAGATGCTGGCCTATAACTGTTCTCCATCTTTCAACTGGAGCATGCATCTCGATGACCTGAAAATTGAGAAATTTCAGGAAGAAATTGGATCAATGGGTTACAAATTTCAATTTGTGACGCTCGCAGGCTTTCATGCCCTGAACACAAGTATGTTTGAATTGGCAAAAGGGTACAGTAAGCGCGGAATGGGAGCTTATTCTGAACTGCAAAAACGTGAATTTGAACTTGCTGAAACAAAAGGTTTTAAAGCCGTTAAGCATCAAAGTTTTGTGGGAACAAGTTATTTTGACGCAGTTCAGAATACAGTAGCTGGTGGAGAGTCTTCAACCGCAGCGCTGAAGGAGTCAACTGAAGCCGATCAATTCAACCGACGTGCTGCCTGATCAACCGAGACTTAATTAATGTTTGAGTTGCTTACTTACTATACTTCCTGAACTGAGCGGAGTTATATGTATAATTAACTGCGCTTAGGCTTCTAAATAAGAATTACATCTCTGATTACCAAATGTTTGGTCTTAGATAGATGTCCCATCATACCATTGAAAACATGATCTTACTTACTCTTCAACGCAAACCCAGCTCTGCTTAGTTAAATCAGTATTTTGCATAGATATTTCCCTATTGTAAAATAAATCTCTATACTCCACCATTTTATAAAGGTGATGAAGTTTTCCGTCTTTCTTAATTCATGCTTTTTATAGTAGCTCTGTAAACTTAAAATTTAGCCATGTATACGTGATTATAAATTGTCACAGCATCGAAATTTTCAAATCCTGCAGGCCGATTTTTATCATTTGCATCTAAATCTTTCCGATTTGAAATTCCAAATGACATTCTAAAATTATTTGTTATTTTAATTATAATTGCCAAACCAAGAGAGGCATAAGTATGAGAAAATGATTTATATTCCTCCTTTTCCAAACCAGAGGCATTCTTAATTTTACCCTGACCAAATACCCCTTGTCCGAAGTTGCCAGTTGTTGACCATCCAAATGTTGAACCATCATAAAGAATGTATTCTAATTTAACCGCTGCCGTACTATAAGAAAAATCAGCTGGTTCCAATGCATTGAGTCCACCACTGTATCTATCGGGTCTTCCATAACTACCGTTGATTGCATCAAAGACATCATCATCCTCATTGCCGGAAAGCAAGCCGGCCACAGTTGCAAAAGAAAATCCGATTTTAATTTCATTATCAATAAATACCCCTAGGTCACCTCCAACTGTGTCAATTACTACAGGACCAAATTTATAAAGGTCTCTCCAGAACCCACCATAGATTCCGTGGGCTTCAACATCAAACATGGCCCCTTGAACTAGAGAAAATTTAAATATCAAAAATAAATTAATAATGAAAATTCGGATTATTTGATTTGAGGCAAGTAAAAGATGATTTAACAAAATATGGATAAAAAACAGTATTTTTTGAGGATTGAAATATTGAGTAATATTTCCGATGATTTTTAAACAAAGATATAATTGATCCGTGGTTGCAAGAAGAAACTAGATCTAGTATCTAAGAAATTATTTTGTGGTGTTGTCGTGTACGGTAACGGTATACAAATACACCAATTATACCTACAATTAGAGGCACAAATAGCATATTCAGCAGAAGCAATCCATGACCAAGCCGCTCAATATCCTGTCGTAAAATTTTTCTAACATTTCTTAATTTACGGCGTGCCTGTCGTTCTTCTTCACGAAATTCTTTAATTTCTTCTTGTACTTCAAGCGGCAAAATAACTTCTTTCTGACCTTGTTTACCTGCAGATTCTAGCAGGCTGTTTAAACGTTGCTGAACATCATCTAGTTGTGAAAGTAGTTGTTTCTCCTCCGCTTGATGTAGAAGTTGAGACTGTTTCTGCATGGCCAGTAAACGGGTAAATGGACGCGAAAAACTGCCTCTTGAACGAATACTCATCAATGCTTCATTTCCTGACAGATGCTCAGCTGCATTCAGCATCAGATTCAAATTGTCGTTTGTAGGCTGGATAATACTCTGACCGAGAAAATTAAGTCTCTGCACAGAAAATTGATCAGAAAGAAAATCAACATCGCTGAAAAGCAAAATCGAATTACGTTCCACAGATTCTTTCAGTTGGGGGTGTTTGAGCGGAGTTTCTACTTCACTTTCATCTTCTGTTGCCTTAGCATTCTTATTTTCTTTGGCCGGTTGACCGTTTGGGAAGGCGGTATTAAATTTTCCAGAAGTAATTGCAATCACAGCTTTCTCACTGTCATCAACTTTTAAATCCCGTGAGAGTTGTTCCGGAGGAGTAAAGCGAAGTTGGAATGCGTCAATCATTCCACTCTGCTCAGAAAGAGAAAGCAGCGCTGTAAAATCTGTCTTGCTTTCAGCAGCTTTTTTAAGTGAACCTGCCTCTACAAAAAGGAGATTTTCTAGTTGTGCAGTGATCGGATGATCCTGATCTAATGATTGGGTACGAAAACTCAACCAAATAGGAAAACTCATAACACCTTGTCCAGTATTGACTTGAGTTGAATGTAAACGATCTCCCACAACTTTAGTTGAGTCATACTCAACACCCCAGGCCTTTAGCAATTCAGGAAGGTCGCTAGCAAGTTGCGGTTGTTGCCCAAACTGATTTTCCGGAGAAGCCATATCTGCTCTGGCATTTGGATCAAGCAAAACAACAAGTCTTCCACCACGCAATACAAACTGATCCAGCGCGTACTGCAATCGCTTACTGAAACCCCTTGGGTGGAGAACAATTAAAAGGCTGATATCATCCGGAATTTCTTCTGTATTCAAAGGCAAGTTTTCTACCGATACAGATTTTTCCAGTTCGCTCTGAAAAGCCCATTTTTGTGCTGGAGGCTGACCAGGAATCATTGACCTCCCTCCTTGTAGATTCATCGCACTAAGCAAACCAATTTTTGAAGTAGAGGTTGAACTTACTTTTTGAATGGCTTGTGTAATATCATATTCTAGAAATTCCTGCCTACGTTGATCAAAATAAGGCAACAGCATCTCCTGGTCAAGCATAGAAACAATTGCACCAAAATAAACTGTGTTCCCGGAAGGTAAGGTGATGGTTTTGATTCCATATTTTTTAGCCCACTCTTCTTCCTCAGTATCCGGTTTTGGATCAGAAATCTCCAGAATCAACTTACCCCCAGAGATTGCCGCATATTCTTCAAGCAGTTCCTGTACACGTTGAGCATATGTTTTGAAGTTTGGAGGTAATTCCGCATTATTTTTAGAATAATAAAAATTAATCCGAACAGGATCCTTTAGACTTTCCAAGATCTTTCTTGAACCCTCTGAAATCGTGTAAAGACGTTCTTCGGTCAGATCGAAACGTAAAGGAATAAAAGACGCCATAACATTGACAGCGATTAAACATATAAGTAGCAGTACTACACTACCCAAGGTGTTAGGCAACGAAACTTCTTTCATTATTTTTATTAAAGTTCTATGTTTTTTTAATAATATTTAAATCAACAAAAAATGAAAATGTAATTGAATCAAGATGCTTTGTGCGATTCAAGAACTACAACATTCAACATCAATACGATGACAATGATTGAAACAAAATATATTAAATCTCTCAGATCAACAACTCCCCTACGAATGGCATCGAAGTGAGTGGTGAAACTAAATTGACTGACAAGATCACTAATCCATACAGGGAATATCGCATTCAGGCTTTCACTCAAAACCCCCCAACCCAACAAAACCAGCACCAGACAAATATTAACACTAAGAATAAAACTAATAACCTGATTTTTGGTCAGTGCTGAAGTGAAACTGGCAATCGCAAGATAGGAGCCTGCCATCAGGAAACTGCCTAAATATCCTGTAATTATTGGCCCATTGTCTGGACTTCCCAAATAGTTCACAGTTAAAATCATCGGAAAAGTTAGCAACAGTGAAATCCCTATAAATAACCAGGCGGCAAAAAATTTAGCGAAGACTGTTGTCGTCAAACGAACCGGAAATGTCAGCAGCAGTTCGCCCGTACCTGTTCGGCGTTCCTCTGCCCAGAGACGCATACCTACAGCAGGAATCAGGAACAGATAAAGCCACGGATGAAAAAGGAAAAAAATTTCAAGACTTGCTTGCTGAGAATTGTAAAAATTACCAAGAAAAAACGTACAGCCCGCATTTGCCGCCAAAAAAATAATTATAAATACATATGCAACCGGGGAACGAAAATACGCAAGAAGTTCTCGCTTGAATATAGGGTAAAATCCTTTCATGACAATTTTGTAATTCTTCAGTTTATGTTGTTTGGTAAATTTAGTTATGTAGGTTTTACTTTGTAAGTTGGTTCAAAGTAAGTTCACGAAAAACTTCATCCAACCGTCCTCGATTTACATTAAAATTTTCTATTGGTATTTTTTTGGAAAATATAAATTTCTCTAATGGAAGTGCAATTGATTCCTTTTCCTTCGGATACAAACGCATTGTAACAATACCATTGCGTCTATCTGGAACACGTTCGACAGAGTAAATAAAATCAAGCTCATCAAATTGTTCCAGAAGCTTTTTAGGATTTGCACCATTAACACTCACAGTGACGGAATTGCGGTAAATAGATTGAGACATTAGTTCATCCGGGGTCCCGTATCCCACAACTTTCCCCGCTGAAATAATCATGGCACGAGTACAAACTGCTTCAACTTCCTCCAAAATATGAGTAGAAATCAGGATTGTACGTTCCTCACTCATGTTTTGAATCAGTGTCCGAACCTCATGTTTCTGATTAGGATCAAGTCCATCAGTCGGTTCATCAAGAATAAGCACCGGTGGATCGTGGATTAAAGCCTGTGCGAGACTAGTACGCTGACGAAAACCTTTTGAAAGAGTCTCGATCATTTGATCTTTGACATCTCCGAGCGCCGTCATTTCAATGACAATACTGACTCTTCTATGAAGTTCCTTCCCGCTGTAACCACGCACTTCCCCGACAAAGCGTAGAAACTCGCCAACCAACATTTCGTCATATGATGGTGCGCTTTCTGGGAGGTAACCTATTTGAGATCTTGCCTGAAGAGGATTTTCCAGAATACTGAATCCACATATATCAGCGGTTCCTGAGCTGGGCGGAATAAAACAGGTCAGCATTTTCATAGTTGTAGATTTACCTGCCCCATTCGGTCCCAGAAAACCTAAAACTTCACCTCGCCTTGCATCAAATGAAACTTGATCGACTGCCTGGATGTTGCTAAAATTTTTGCTCAGAGCTTGAACACGAATCATTAAGTACCTGGACTAAAATAATTTTTACTATACTTTTGTGAAAAACGATTTAATACTTTACAACTTTATGTTTTTCGTATCAAGACAAAATACAAAACATGCTAGATGAAATATCCAAAATATTACTGAAAACGTTTCAGTACGACAGTAAAGAAGAATAAATAACATAAATAAAATAAGTTATACCCAGATGAATCCTGAATTATCAAATTTAGAAACCGCATCAGAGTTTCACTTGGTAAACCCTGAGTTAGAAGGTGATGCATTTTTTTGGAAAGGGGGGGATAAAGGTATACTTTTGATCCATGGTCTTACAGCAACCACTGCTGAGGTCCGTCCACTTGCAAAACGCTTTCATGACGAGGGCTTCACTGTTTCTGCAGTGTTACTTCCAGGACACGGAACAACGCCGGAGGAACTTAATCAAACTCAGCGCAAGGAATGGATTGCTGTCTGCGAAAAAGCTTACTCTGAACTACGTGAAAAATGTTCTAGTGTAATTGTTGGCGGTGAATCTACAGGAGCCATCCTTACTCTCCATCTTGCATCTGAACATCCTGAAATCAAAGCTTTGTTGCTCTTTGCTCCAGCTATGCGTCTGTCCGCCTCATTTCTCAAGACACTTTTTTTAATTGCTGTTTCATCTTTTGTTTTTGCTATCCCAAAAAAATTTGAAAATGACACAGGCTCTATCCCGTGGCAGGGTTATAAGGTCAATCCCCTGAAAGCAGGAGTCCAACTGCTGAAATTACAAAGGGAAACTGAAAAGCGTCTTCCTCGAATTTATCAGCCAACACTAATTATCCAGGCGAGTTTAGATAATACTGTCGATTTAAAAAGTGGGGATATGATTTCCCGTGGAATTCAGTCTGCAGTCCGGGAATCTCACTGGATGGAAAAATCTAATCATGTTGTGATTCTTGATAACGAGTTAGAGGAGGTCACGACAATCACTTTGGAATTTGTAAAAAAAATATTATAGTAGTATCATCAATACTTTTTTTCTTGAGGTAGGATCTTTATAGTCATAAACTTAGCCCATAAAATAATCTCTGAAAAACACAGTACCCAAACAAAGCAATCAGCCGGAAAAATATGGAACCAAACAATTATTCAAATTTTGTAGAATTAGCCAGGGAAAGGGCGGTAAGACATCCTGAGAGAGATTGTGTTATATTCCTTCCAGATGGAGAAAACCAAATTGATAGTAGCGAAAATTCAGCTTCGATAACATACCAGCAAAATGATAAAGCCGCGTGTCAAGTAGCAGCTTCACTCCAAAAGCGAGAGATTAAACAAGGTGAGCGTGTGCTGGTCATACTTCCTAACAGTTTGGAATTCGTCAAAATATTCTATGGTTGTTTGTACAGTGGAATACTCCCTGTACCTTTGTCAGAACCAGCAGGACCGCAAAATATGGAGGCTTACCTTGAAACTTTTTTGCCTACATTGAAAGTCAGCAAACCAAGTTTAATAATAGTAACTTCACAGTTGGCTAATTTTTTACGCAATCAATTGCCTCCAGAACTGCAAAAAGTTTTCGCGGGTTTAAAAATCGCGACTGATGAGGAAATACTTGCCGAAACATCAGTGGATTATTCTGCGCCGGAAATAAAAGCTGAGGATACAGCATATTTACAGTTCACTTCCGGTAGTACAGGCACACCGAAAGGTATTATGATCGGGCACAGTAACTTGATGGCAAATTTGAAAGAAGCCCGCAAGTTTATGCAGCTTGAAGAAGAAGAGGGTACAGTAGTCTGGTTACCGCTGTTTCATGATTTTGGATTGGCTGCCGGACTGATGGGAGCCCTTTATTCTGGAGGTTTTACAGTTTTGATGACACCCGCACATTTCATACGAAAACCACTTCGCTGGCTCGCGGCAATGTCAAAATTTAAATGCGCACACAGTTATGTCCCCCCGTTCGCGCTGGATTTATGCCTAAAAAAAATCTCTGATGAAGAAATGTTGCAACTCGATTTGTCCTGTATGGTGTCTGTGACAGACGGTTCCGAACCGGTTCATTATTTACCAACCAAGAAGTTTAATGAACGTTTTTCCGCATGCGGATTGAAGGCGGATGTTATCCGTCCGGGGTTTGGAATGGCAGAAACAGTGATCATGTTTTCTGGCTGCAAAACTGGACTACATGGACTTTGCGTGGACCGTCATGTACTAGAAACAGAGGGGAAGGTTAAAGTCCTGAGTGACGATGCTTCAGAAGCGAACAAAAAAATGCTGGTAAATCTTGGTTCACAAATGGATGGTCATGAAATATTGATCAAAAACACAGATAATCAAGAGCTACCTGAAGGAGAAGTAGGTGAACTTATGATCTGTGGTCCCTCGGTTGCTCAAGGATATTATAAAAATATTCAGGCAACTGAAGAAATATTTCAACAAAATATTGAAGGGAAGAAACAGAATTACCTGGCAACCGGCGACACTGCATTACTTTGGAAAGAAGAGCTTTATTTTGCAGGTAGAATCAAAGACATTATCATTATCCGCGGGAGGAATTATTATCCGCATGATATTGAACTGGTGCTTGCCGGAGTTGAAGAATTAAGACCCGGATGTCTGATGGCTTATTCTTCCGGAGTAGAAGATGAGTCAGAACATTTGGCTGTGGCTGTAGAGGTTCGAGCTGATTTGCTCAAAAATCCAGAGGTTTTCCGCAAATACGTTTTGACATCAATTGATCAGAAAATTATTGAAATAGTCGGCAAACATTTTCAAATAGCACCGAGTGAACGCCTTTATCTAGAACCTGGTACTATTGCCAAAACGTCCAGTGGAAAAATAAAGCACCTGAAAAACCGTCAAATTTTTGCTGAACAAAACTTTGTGGGGCTCATAGAGCGTATTTCCAGCCCAGAGGAGACCGATGATTTTGCGGCGGAAGAGAACAAGGCTCCGCTTGAGACAGAACTGACTGCGCTTTTCAAAAAAATTGTTTCTTTTGAAACTGAGTTGGATCAGCCCATTTTAGACTGTGGTGCCGATTCTGTAGTGATTGTTGAGTTTGTTGACCAGATTGAAACAAAATTTTCTGTTAGTCTTGAAATCGAAGATGAGACAACTCTGAGGGATATAATTGGGCAGCTTAAATCAAGTTGATATTAACAATGATTTTTTGAAGACTAACAAAACCGATTTCAGCAGGATAATCAAGCTTTAATATTTCTCAATAATCTAAAATCCATACTTTCATTAAATTGTTTTCCTTAAAGAGTATACCTTGTCATCTCCAAATCTAAAACTGAAATGACTTGTCATGTCTCAGACTTGGGATGCGCATACGTGCGGAATTAACCTCTTCCAGATCAATATTTGCATTAATCAAACCTGAATCTGATCCTGCGTCCGCAAGTATTTCGCCCCAGGGATTTATAATCAATGAATGACCATAACTTTCTCCCCCTCCTTCAACCTTGCCAACGGCACATGGCGCTACCACAAAAGCACCGTTTTCTATAGCACGTGCCCTGTTAAGTACGTGCCAGTGAGCCTCACCAGTTTTTTTTGTAAATGCCGCCGGAACAACTAATATTTGTGCACCCGCTTGCGATAACTTTCGATAAAGATGAGGGAAACGTAAATCATAGCAGATTGTCTGTCCAAAACATCCTAAAGGCGTTTGGCAAATAACAGCTACCTGTCCACCAGAAACGGTTGCACTTTCACAATATGATTCCTTTTCAGAGAATTTGATATCAAATAGATGAATTTTGTCGTAACGACTGAGAATGTCCCCAAATTCGTCAACTATATAACTACGGTTTAAAATTTTTCCAGCTGGACCGGTGACCGCGATTGAACCGATGAGCAGATACTTTTTACGTTTTTTTGCAAAGTCTCGAAGTCCTTTCAAAACCGGGTGATTTTCCTCGGTTGCAAATGGTGGAGCAAACGCAGAGCCTTCAGTTTTCAATCCTCCACAATATTCGGGAAGCGCAATAAAATCCGCACCAGCTTCTATCGACTCTTCTGCAAGCACTATTGCTTCCTCAAGTGCTGACTGAAAATCCGGCTTTGGACTCGTTTGTAGACAGGCTATATTGAACTTTCTTTTCAAACTAATCATATTTAATTGCTTTAACTAATTTCTGAAAATCATCTGGAATCGGAACGGAAAATTCGAGCCATTCTCTTGAAGAAGGATGCTTGAAACCCAATATTTCGGCATGCAAAGCCTGACGCCGAAAATTAGAAATGGTTTGACTTAATTCTGCTGAAACCGTAGAAAATTTTTTAAGGGGAGATCTACCATATTGAGGATCACCAATTAATGGATGACCTATCGAAGTCAAGTGTACCCGAATTTGATGAGTACGACCTGTTTCCAGACGACAGGCCAATAATGCTGAAAATTCAAAACGCCTTAAGACACGCCAATGCGTTACCGCACATTTACCTTTCCTTCTAGCGCTTTCCTCTGTATTATAGTTTTCAACAATCGTCATATCTTTACGTCGTACCGGGTGACGTCCTAAAGCCGCATTTATAATCCCGTGCTCTTTGTCCGGAACACCCCAAACCATTGCTTTATACTGCCGTTTAACAGTATGTTCTTTGAACTGTTCTGATAAATTTTGGTGCGCATCATCTGTTTTTGCGACCACTAGTACCCCTGAAGTGTCCTTGTCCAGTCGGTGAACAATGCCAGGACGCAACACCCCGCTGATTCCTGAAAGATCACCACAATGATGCAGTAAAAAATTAACAATAGTACCTGATGGATGCCCTACCGATGGATGAACCACTATACCTGCGCTTTTATTGATTACGATTAAACATTCATCTTCAAACAAAATATCCAACTCTCCATCTTCCGGAAAGACATCCATTGATTTCGGAGTAGGGATATTGACCAGAATTTCTTCTCCTGTACGAACTTTCCGAGAAGGAGTCAGTTCAGGTTTTCCGTTGAATAAAATGTATCCAGATTTCAAAAGACGCTGGGCATGAGTCCTAGACACTATCTCATCAAACGTTGTCAAGAACTGATCAAGCCTCTTTCCATCTTCACTTTCTTGGACAATGTGCTGTAGGATAATTTTCAATTTTTCGTTTTTCCCAGCAACTTTTGTATATGTAATATTGAATACATTTTAATTAACCGAACTGTAAGTAATGACATCTCTTCAGTTTATGATTCGCGAAATACTAACATGTTAGCAACTTACATTCAGAAAGTTTAGTCAGTGCACGGTCAAGATTTTCCATAGACTGCGCGTAGCTTAAGCGAATATAACCCTCACCCATAGGGCCAAAATCTCTTCCTGGAGCAATTGCAACACCAGTTTTTTCCAAAATTTCATGACAAAGACTTCGCGAAGATTTCGTAGAATCTGGATACTTGTAAAACACATAAAACGCCCCGCTAGGAGTGTATCCCGGGTCCATACCCAGTTCCTGCATTTTCTTTAAAACAAAGATTCTTCTCTGGTTTAATTCCGCTTTCATCTTTTCACAATAGACTTTGCTTTTTTGCAAAACGGAAATTCCTGCTTCCTGGATAAACTCTGTTGCAGAGATCATTAGATTTTGGTGAATTCGATCGGCAGCAGACATCCACTCCGGAGGCGTAATCATGTAACCGAGTCGCCACCCGGT
>SHAT01000056.1 GCA_004213175.1 Pseudomonadota bacterium
TCGGTACAGGAATCAAAGTGGTGGATCATAGAAATTGGGACAAACCAATTTGGGGAAATTGCAGAATTGTCAAACATTGTCAGGCCTTCTGCAGGAATTATTACGAATATAGGTGAGAGTCATCTTGAGTTCCTAAAAAATACGGCAGGAGTTGCAAAAGAAAAATCAGGGTTGTTTGCAGGAATGAATCCTGGGAGCAATGTTGTTATCCCGGATTCTTTATCCCATCTCGATCTTGTGGAAGAGGCTGCTGCAAAAGCGGGAGTTCGGATCACAAAAACGGCCCAAATATCAGAAAAAATTCAGACAGGTAAAAACAAATTTCAACTTTTTGAGAAAGAATTTGAAACTTCAATTGATAGTCCTCTTTTAAGGCAGAACCTTGTTTTAGCATTGACACTTTTGTATTTGGAAGGAGTAGCGGTTTCAGATCTGCAGTCGGCATCTAGTTCCCTTGATATCTCTGTCGAAGGTCGTTTTAAGCAGATACATAAGGAAGATTGGATTTTGATTGATGATACGTATAATGCTAATCCGTCTTCCTTTAAGAGTGTACTCGAAAATCTAAACAATATGTATCCAGAGCGTCGTAAAATTGTTGTCTGCGGTCCGATGGCGGAACTTGGGAATTCAAGTCCAGAGTTTCACCGTCAAGTCGGTGATGCTATGGTGAAATGTGGTGTTGAAAAGATGTATGGACTTGGAGGGGCTGAAATAGAATTTTATCTAGAAGGTTGGAGAAACGCAGGGGGAAATAACAAAGCGGCAAGTCACTTTATAGAATTAGCTGAATTAGTACTTTCTTTCAAAGAAGATCTGCATGCAGAAGATGTTGTACTTGTTAAGGGTTCTCGTTCTGCTAAGATGGAGAGATTTGTGTCCGAGATGTTATGAGACTTAATATTAATAATTCAGTTGGTAATACGTCCTTTTAATTCGTCGATGATATTTTCGGCTTTTATTGCAACTTGTTTCTCTTCCGCAAGTTCAATAGTTTTGTTGAAAGTTTTATGTATAATTCCTGTAATATTACTTTCTTCAAACCAATCGGCAATGTCACCAGTTGTAAGTCCCTTAGTCCCTGCATAATATGCTAAAACAGCAACAATAAATATTATAAGAATTCTTTTAATCATAATTTTTTACCCAGTAAAGCATTAATTTTAGTTCCATAAGTTATTTGGATTCAGATCAATGGATTCTTCACGTTTAGGCCCGGTAGAAATGATTGAAACCTCTGCCCCTACTAGTTCAGACAATCGTTTAAGATAGGCCAGCATTTCCAAAGGAAGTTTTTTATAGTCTGTGATGCCTGCGGTTTTGCAGTTCCAGCCCGGCATTTCTTCGTAAACAGGAGTTATATTTTCCAGGGATCGTGGAAGATTCTCCGAAAGTTCTCCATCTGACAAACGATAACCCACCGCAATTTTTAATGTTTCAAATTTGTCAAGTACGTCAAGTTTCATAATAGCCATGCCAGTTACTCCATTTAGCCTCACAGCTTGACGTACAAGTAATGCATCAAACCAGCCACATCTTCTGGGGCGTCCCGTTGTTGCTCCAAATTCTTGCCCTTCAGACCTTAGTAAATCACCGTCTTCATCAAATAACTCTGTTGGGAAAGGTCCGCTTCCTACTCGTGTAGTGTAGGCTTTGACAATTCCTAAAACGTCTGTGATACGTGTAGGTCCGATCCCTGCTCCAGCACATGCACCTCCGGCTAGGGTGTTGGATGAAGTTACAAAAGGATAAGTTCCGTGGTCGACATCCAAAAATGTCCCCTGTGCACCCTCAAATAAAATGTTTTTATCTTGCTCAATTAATTTATTGATTAGCAAAGTTGAGTCACAAATGTAAGGCTTTAGCTTTTTCAGAAAAGTAGTGAATTCTGCAAATATTTGTTCTATGGAAAAAGGCTTTTCAGATGATTTATACAAATGTTCAAGCAAGAGATTATTTTCAACAACAAGTTCTTCCAAGCGACACCTGAAATGTTCTAGATCCAGTAGATCACCAACTCGTATTCCCGAACGTCCGATTTTATCTTTGTAAGCCGGTCCAATTCCTCTACCTGTAGTACCTATTTTATTTTTACCTTTTTGTTCTTCTCCAAGACGATCAAAGGTCTTATGCCACGGCATCACTAGTTGTGCACGGTCACTAATGTGTAAATGATTGTCGACTGTTATACCTAATTGCTCTAATTCTTCAATTTCCTTAATTAACTCAGCTAAGTCTATGACGACGCCATTTCCTAGAATGGAAGTTGTTTTACTTAATATGCCTGAAGGTATGAGATGAGTAACGAAGGTCTTGTTACCGAACATCACTGTATGTCCGGCATTATTTCCACCCTGATAACGCACAACCGCATCAGCACGCTCTGTGAGCAAGTCTACAATTTTTCCTTTGCCTTCATCACCCCATTGTGTGCCGACAATAATTACACAAGCCATAATTGTTTAAGTAATTTAAATTAGATGATTATTTATGAAGAAAGTTCTTTAGCTCGCTGATAAGCCATTTGGATTCCGTCCTTGATTGACTCACCAACATTTTTCTCTTGAAAATGATTAAGCGCGGCCAGAGTTGTTCCACCAGGAGATGAAACTTGTTGCCGCAGTGTTTCTGGAGGAATCTGTTGTGTTTCCCAAAGTAGTGTTGCACCGCGGATAGTGTTTTGAACAAGTAACTGAGCATCTTTTTCTGAAAAGCCGAGAGTAATAGCAGATGCAGTCATTTGCTCAGCAAAGTAAAATAAATAACCAGGGCCACTTCCAGAAATGGCAGTGGCGGCATCAATTGCATCTTCATCTTTTGCCTCGAGACACTTTCCACAAGCAGAAAAAAGAGTCTCTATCCATTCGCGTTCCTGTTTTTCAACATCAGATGAAGCAAAATAGATACTCATGCCTTCAGAGATTAACGTAGGAATATTGGGCATTACCCGTACCAATTTTGTTTGCCTCAGTGCATTTTGCATTGTTTCAAGAGAAACACCCGCCATCACTGAAATAACCAATTGTTCTGGTAAAATCCACTGAGCAAGGAGTTCCATTGCCGGAGTCGATGCCTGTGGTTTAACCGCTATTAGAAGCAGGTTGTATTCGCGTATTTTTTCGTCAATATCGGCTTGAGAAGTACAGTTGGCTGATTTTTGTAAATTAATACGTTTTTCTTCATCTGGTTCTATCAATAAAATATTATTTGGAGAAAAAACTTTGGCCTTAACTAAAGCAAGAAGGATAGCCCCACCCATATTTCCGCCGCCAATAATTACTAAACGCATAGACTAATTCAATTACACTTATTCAGATTACTTTTTTGCTGAAATGTAAACCATATGAATTATACTTTTATCTTTAGTAAAAATCCAGTAAATTGTTCTATGTGAACTAGATGATAAATCAAATATTTAAAGTTATAAATAACTGAATTAGTAGTATAAATAGATAAATACATAGCAAAGAGATGACAGTACTCAATGTTTCGAAACCGGATGGGTTCTTATATATTGTAGCAGACTCTCATTTGGATGAGGATCTTGCTCCGGCAAAGGAATTTGTTGAGATGCTATTACAACTGCAAAATCCGCATACTGTGGTTTTTTTAGGTGACCTCTTTAAGATTTGGTTGGCACCACAAAAATTCTGGACAGACTTGCATCATGATACTATGGAAGGATTTGAACAACTAAGGGATAGAGGTTGCAATGTCGTGTTTCTTGCTGGGAACAGAGAGATGTTGTTACCAAGAAAACTAACTGATAAATGGAAAAAAATAATTCCGTTTACTCATTTAGCTCACAGTGAATGGTTTTTAAACTGGGGGGATAAACGTTACGCTTTTACTCACGGAGATACCATAAATTACAACGACAAACAGTATCTGCGATGGAAAGCCTTTACTCATAATAGCATATTTGAAGCTTTCTTTCGTACGATCCCTGGAGTTTTAGCTCGTTGGATTGCCGGACGAATAGAGGCAATGCTTGTAAACACAAATAAAGAATATAAAGTCCATTTTCCAGCCACAGAAATTCAGGAATTTGCTAAATCTGCTCTGCAGAATGTAGATCAATACTTTGTAGGGCATTTCCACCTTGACCAAGAAGTTATGGTTGAAGGATCTTCTGGAGTTTTAAGGATTGTACCGGATTGGCTTTCACAGCGAAAAGTTATTAAGCTCAATCCAGCAGGAGAAATGGAAGTTTTACGGTTTGAAAACGGAAAACTGAACACAGATTAATGAAAAAAGTTTACTAATTATTTGACAGCTGTTTCATCTCAGACGGGGTATTGAAATCGAGTGGTTTGAATGCTTCTGCATGCGTTTGTATTTTACTATAGACCATCAGCCACTTGTTGTTTCCAGTATAATCCTCTATGCTGATTTTTCTTGGAAACGGCAAATGATAATGTTCTTGATAAAGCGGAATTGCTGCACGATACTCCAACAATCCTTCTAGATATTTTTGCATAGATTCAATTTGTCCTGAATCATTAAATCGAATACGTATTTTGTTAGCGCCTTGTCTGAGCTCTAATTCACCAGTTGAAAGAACTTTGCGCTGCCAGTCAGGAGTTTTTTCAGGAAGATTGCCAAGAATCAGCCAGTTTAGTTCTGACACAGTGAGATCCATCCCCAGCCATGTTTGACGTACGTCTTGTTTGTTATCAGCAAGGACGAAATTATTTTGCTGATAATTCAATAACATAAATTTATTGTGACTGGCACGCAGTTCATAAATCAATGAACCAATAAGCGGAGTAAAAATTCTTAGTTTGAATTCTGAGTTACTTGCAACCTGCAACTCCAGTTCACCGTTGTGTTTTCCTTCCGGATGCTTAAAAAGGATCCTTCCGAAAAGTGAATAATTCCCTTTGGACAAACGCAGGGATTCTACTTGTGATGGGGTGAGTTCAGCAGGTTCAGGGCTGGAAAATGAAGAGCAGCCTGTTAAAAACAGCATGCTAGTAAAAAAATAGTTGAAAAGCCTCAAGGAACGTCTGAGGCTCAATCTTCGTCCTGCATAAATACCTTTTCGGCTACGAGAAAGACGGAGATATAAAGACCTGCAATCACAGCTACTGTGACTAGTATATTCATTTCATGCATGATTCCTCTTAACAAGTGGTTGCTAAAATGTTACAATTGATGCTAACTATTTTTATGTGTAGAAGCAATTAAAATTTGTGTAACATTCAAAAATTTTTAAAAATGAAAAGAGATTTTATTTCAATTCTTGATTGGACAACGGGCGAAATACTTGACAATATCGAATTTGCTATAGAGTTGAAGCAAAAAACAAAAGAAGGTATGTGCCCAAAGTTGTTAGAAGGGAAAAACTACGGGATATTTTTTCATAAACCTTCTTTGCGTACACGCCTTTCCTTTGAAGTTGGAATAACTCAGCTTGGCGGTTCATCTATGGTTCTTTCTGAGCAGGATTTTAAAATTGGCGAAAGAGAAACAGTGAGTGATGTTGCCAGAGTTATGTCTCGTTATGTTGACGGAATTCTTATACGCACATTTTCACATCAGATGGTGTTGGATTTAGCGAAACACGCAAGTGTCCCAGTTATCAACATGCTCACTGATTACAACCATCCGTGTCAGTTGATGTCAGATGTGCTTACGATCAAGGAAAAACTTGGACGAATTGATAATTTGCGTATTGCTTATCTTGGTGACAGTAATAATATGACTGTTTCGTGGTTAAATCTTGCAGGGCGGATTCCGCTAGATTTACGAATTGGTACTTCACCTGAAACTATGCCTGATATGAAACTCGTCAATGAAATAAAAGAACTTGGAATTTCAACCATCAATATTACTAATTCTGCAGAGGAAGCTGTAGAAGGAGCGGAAGTTCTATACACTGATGTTTGGGCTAGCATGGGGGAAAAAGATCTGATTGCGGAAAAAACTCGCCTTTTAAGAGGTTTTCAAATTAACACAGCTCTTTTGAAATATGCCACAAAAGATGCGCTTGTTCTACACTGTTTGCCTGCTGAACGAGGTAATGAAATAACTGATGAAGTACTTGAAGGGCCGCAGTCAGTAGTATTTGATCAGGCTGAGAACAGGTTGCATGCGCAAAAAGCAATTCTTGTTCAATTGGAAAAATGGCGTACAGTGTGATTTTCAGTGATATAAAAACTATTAAGGTTCATTATGTCTGAAAAAGCTAAACTTAGTCTGCCGGATGGCCAATCTATGGAACTACCGGTTCTGACAGGCACAAGAAAAGAAAAAGCAATCGACATTTCTAATTTACGTAAGAAAACGGGACATATCACACTAGACCCTGGTTTTGTCAATACAGGTTCCTGCGAAAGTGCTATCACTTTTTTGGATGGAGAAAACGGTGTATTACAGTTTAGGGGTTATCCGATTGAACAATTGGCTGCGAAGTCGACTTTTTTGGAAGTATCTTATTTGCTGATTCACGGGGAATTGCCAAATAAACTTCAACTTGAGGGGTTCATTGATCGTGTCAGCTGGCATTCAATGATTCATGAAGATATGAGGCACTTCTTCGATGGATTTTCTCAAAATGCTCATCCAATGGTGATTCTTTCTTCAATGATTTCTTCACTTTCTGCTTATTATGTAGAAGCATCTGGAAAAGCGTCAATTGAAAACCTTGAATTAAATTCTGCACGCTTGATTGCTAAAGTTACTACTATTGCTGCATTTGCCTATAAAAAAAGTGTTGGACAACCTTTTGTTTATCCAAAAGATGAGCTTTCATATTGTGCAAATTTTTTAAATATGATGTTTGCAGTACCTGCTGAAACTTATAAATTGGATCATGAAATTGAACGTACACTTGATTTATTGTTGATTTTGCATGCTGACCATGAACAAAACTGCAGTGCTTCTACGGTAAGAGTTGTAGGGAGCAGTATGGCTAATGTGTATGCGTCTGTAGCTTCAGGCATTTTAGCTTTGTGGGGGCCATTGCATGGTGGCGCTAATCAACAGGTTGTGCAAATGCTCCAGCAGATTTATGAGGACGAATCAGGGATTTCAAAATATATTGAGATGGCTAAAAACCAAAAATCTGATTTTCGTCTGATGGGTTTTGGTCACCGTGTATACAAAAATATAGACCCTCGCGCTAGGATCCTCAAGGATGCTTGTGACAGACTTTTGAAAAAAACAGGTACTAACGATCCTCTGCTTGAAATCGCACTTAAACTGGAAGAAACTGCATTGTCTGATGATTATTTTATTGAACGTAAACTGTTTCCTACTTTAGATTTTTATACAGGGATAATTTATAGAGCGATAGGTATCCCGATAAATATGTTCACAGTTATGTTTGCTTTAGGACGTGTTCCTGGCTGGATTGCACAGTGGAAAGAAATGCACGAGGATCCTAAACAAAAAATTGCCCGCCCGCGTCAGTTGTTTATAGGACAAAGTGAGCGAAGTTACAAATCTATCGATGATCGTCTTTAAGAAATGTATAAAGATCATCCCACATTTTATTGAGTTGAACACTAATTGCATAGTTAAGATTGGTTGTGGTCAAGGAGTTAACCCTTGGTACTTTTAAAGATAACCCAGATCTATAAATAAAGGATAAAATGGGTTCTGTTTTGTCACAGGATGAGGTAGATGCTCTCTTACAGGGGGTAGCAGGTGATGATTTGGTGAGTAGTGAAGTAGGGGATGAGGACGAGGAGTATGATCCTGAAGAAATCGTTTCATTTGACCTAACTGCTCAGGACCGCATTATTCGTGGAAGAATGCCTACCCTGGAAATAATTCATGATCGTTTTGTGCGACTTTTTAGATTAACTCTATCAAATGCGTTACGAAGGGTTGTGGACATCAATGTGCGCTCAACTGAATTGATAAAATTCGGTGAGTTTGTCAAGACTTTACCTGTACCTACTTCCATGAATCTTTTCAGGATGACTCCATTGCGCGGAAACGCAATGATGGTATTTGAAACCAGGTTGGTTTTTACTCTTGTTGAAATGTTTTTTGGAGGTTCTGGAGAGATTGACAGTAAGGCGGAAGGACGAGATTTTACTGAAATTGAAGGACGGATGATTAAGCGTGTGATAATAAGTGGTTTGGAAGATTTACAAACGTCATGGCGTCCTGTTTTTCCGGTTCAGGTCAACTATTCACGTTCTGAGGTTAATCCTCAATTTGTTTCAATTGTTCCACACAGTGAAATTGTGATAGTGGTTACTTTTGATATTGAAATCGGACGTGCTCCAATGGCAATCACGGTATGTGTTCCTTATTCGATGATTGAACCGATCCGTACTAAATTAAATGCCGGTTTTCAAAGTGAACAGGACGAGAAAGATAATACCTGGGGTAATCGATTCAAACAAAATTTACAGAAAGTGAATGTAGAAATAGTTGCAAAATTAGGTGAAATGGATATCTCAGTACGTGACTTTTTGAATTTGCAAAAAGATGATGTCTTGTATTTGGAACATGAGGTAAAAGATCCGATTTCTATTGAGGTTAATGGTGTAGAAAAATTTAAAGGATTTCAGGGTGCATATAAAGGTAGAAAGGCTATTAATGTTGATGAGTTGATTTATGAACCTGTTGTGGATGATGATATGCTCTCATGACTTGTTATCTAATCAATATGGTGAATATCTGTAATAGTTTCATTTGTCATTACTTTTACAGAAAGCTTGGGTGGTTTTAGACAAACATCATTAATTTGCAATAGTAGTTGATCTCCGTCTTTATGCTCGGTCAATCCTGATGAGGGCAAAACGATGTCTAACTCGATGAGTTCAATTTCAGTATTGTTGTTGGTGCGTTTCTTCTTTATTTTAGCTTCAAATATTTCCCCCAAATGCTGTTTTAAATATTTCAATTTCCAAAACTTTATAATATCTTTTTCCGCACGATTGTACTTTCTGTGCCGCAGACTGATTTCTGTAGCCCAGCGCATCATGTCTTCTTTACTGAAAATCGGCTCCTGTTTTTTTATTAATAGTTTCAAATTATGTTGAGTGACAAGGTCCAAAAATCTTCTGATAGGAGAAGTTACCTGCATATAAACGTCACAGCCTAAACCTGCGTGTTTTTCTGGAAGAGTGCTTAATTTTGCAGATTCAATTTGGATATTGTCCATTGAAAGATTTGAGCCCGCTTCTACTTCTTTTATTATCTTATATGAAGATTGGGTACGATATATCCCTGGAAAATCTGCTTGCTGAAAGATACGTCCCGTTTCACTGTTAACCGAGATAGCCAGTTCTTCTATTATACGATTGGCAGGACTGTTTCGGTTGAGATTAATGATCTTGATATGTTTGGGATTGCTTATGTCAAAATTAAATTCTTTCCTAGCCAAGTTAATAGCACCATTTGCTAAACGCTGTTCTAGTGATTTATTGCAAAATTTATTGAGTAACCCCCAAAAATCATTTCCTTTTTTAATTAAGTGGTCAGCTTCTCCGTAAGTTAAATTTTTCTGAACTCGGATTGTTCTCGGTACAACTTCAAGAAAATGCCACTGTCCAGTCGCTGATAGTTGAAAGATAAAACTGAGAACATTTTTTTTCAGGCCTTCTTTTAAAGAAAAAGTATTGTTTGAAAGTTCGTCAGGGATCATCGGTATAGATTCCTCTAGTGAATAAACGGATGAGATTCTGGCTTCTGCTTCTTTGAATAGTGGTGTATCAGGGAGTATAAAATCACTTAAATCTGTGATATGTGCAGCTATCACGAGTCCATTTTTGCCCCATTCCAGCACAGAAAAAGCATCATCAAAGTCACTAGTCTTTACCGCGTCTATCGTAAAAGTTGGAACTCCCTCAGGAATTGTTTTTGTTTTCCTCAGTGGAATTTTTATTACACGCTCTACATCTTGGTAGATTTTGTTACTAAAATTTAGACGAACATTTGCTCTTAAAAGAGTTAACCGTGAAGTGGAAATTGGAGAACCGGCTATTTCAAGCCAGCGTTTAAGTGAGTTTTCTTGACTAATTCCTATAGATGAATCCCACTCCAGGATTGCAGATATTTCAGCCCAATATTGAGATCCAGTACCATCTACAAGTATATTTAGCAATTGATCCAACCATTGCCTCTGTTCAGTTGAAATATTAGAATCTTTATGCCAGTTTCCGGCTTCAAGTTGTTTGATCCATGATTTAACATTGATCGCACGATCTTTAACTTCTTTCTGCCTAACCAACTGAACTTTAAGTAATCCCAGTTCTTCTTCAGTTCTTGGGGTATAAGTTAAATTGCGGTTATGTTTGAACCAGAACGAGTCTGCCCTCATAGCAAGGAATAAACCGAGTTTGCAAATAGTGTTTTCTGCATCATCGAGAAAATTAACAGACAGATCCTCTAGTGAATACTCCTTTATTTCATCCAACAAGGAATGCATTGTTTCCAGTTCACAGCTATGTTGAAATTGTTTTGCTTTTTTTAAATGTTCTAAAAGAGACTCATGGGCAGAGTCAGCGTTTAAAGGCAATTTCTCATCTTTCCAACTTAAGGCAATGCGGTTGCCTGCTAAAAATTGTTTTTTACCACTAAGCGGAACTATGATTAATTTATTTTTTTGTATACCTTCTATCCAGCCAAAATCCATTCGGTTATCACGGAAAAATACACAATAGTGAAAGACCAAAGATTCGAACATAAAGTGAAATGTTAAAGTTAATTATTTAAAAAATAAAACGCTGAATCTATAGGTTACTATTTTTAAAAACATATCTCCATTACGGTGAAGTTTGAGGATGATTGGAAGAGATTGTGATATGCCAAATATTTCTTCCATTAAAAAAAAAATCATTAATCAAAAGTTGTCTTTATATTTTAGATCTAAATTTTTTCTATAACTTTAAAAGCATGTACGTAATCCATACGGTGAAGTTTTGGTGCTTCTTGAACCTGATCCTGATAGGTTTGATAATATTTATGAATTATATTTTGTCTTTCTTCCAATGGCCTATGAGGGTCAAGAGCACTAAAAAATATACTTTCATTCCAACTTTTGATTGTAGGGATGTATTCTTTAGCAAAAAGTTCAGGATCTTTATGTTCTTTAAAGGCTTCTGCGAAAGGGCAAGCAGTGATATGTGTCTCTATATGCTTTAGTCTCAAACCTGCTTGATAAACTGGATTTGAAAAGTCTTTTAATGGAGCACTAAATTCATCAACAGTGTTATAATATTGGGGAAGTGTCATTTTTTGATATTCATCCTTTCTAATCAATCCTTTATCCAAAAAGTCATTCCATATCTGAGCAAAGTTGTTGAACATGTTTACCCCAGTTGTGTTACCAAGATAACACCCATTATCATCACGACAAAAATTAAGTAATACTAATTGACCTCCAGATCTTAATTCTCTGGCACGGTTCAGTAAAATGGTTTCCCAGTCTTTTTTACCTTGTGCATAAAAATACTGATATTCGTCACCTTCAGCACCAACCATATGAACGTGGTTACTTATATTACAAGGCTTTTTACTGAGCCAGTGCATTGCTGTCGCTGAGAAACCAAGATCTAGGCTGGAGTCAGGAAGAATCTGGTTATAGAAAGTGTTAGCTGAGAACAGAGGGTAAACCTTTTTATGTGTTTTAAGATAACTGGGGAAATGTCCCAATCCTAGAACGGTTTTAATCAATCCGTTGTAATCATTATTTGGTTGGTCAGTATAATGTACCTTGACTTCAATATCCGGATTATTACTGCGTAAAGTTGTTAAGAGTTGACCGATCATCTGAAGAGAAGTCCCCCCATCTGCACAACCAATGTCTGCAAACGAAAAAATTCTTTTTTTTTCAAGACCCATTCCCAATAGTGTCTCCTCAACTATCGGAATAGCTGTGTTGATGACATCCTGTGCACCACGGGTAGCCAAAGAGTATTTACCTCCGGTGGACATAGTAATGTTTTGTAATTCTTTTGAATTCATGAAAATCTAATGTGCCTATTATGATACTTCATCAATTATTTAGGAAAAATTTAATTAATTGAAAATTAAATTTGGAAGCCATAGGACAATTTGAGGGAAAATCCAAATGAGGCTTAACCCTAGTATTTGAATTGCAATGAATGGTATTACGCCTAAATATATATCTTCTGTTTTTACATCGTTTGCCGCGACTCCACGAAGGTAAAACAAAGAAAAACCGAATGGTGGTGTTAGGAAACTAGTTTGCAGGTTTATTCCGATCATAACACCTAACCATAAAGGATTAAATCCCATCGCAATTAATATTGGAGAAACAATTGGAACAACAACAAATATAATTTCGATAAAATCCAAAAAGAATCCAAGAAAAAAAATTATCATCATTACAATTAATAATGCTGATATAGCACCTCCAGGTAGATTCAATAAAAATTCTTCCACTACCGTATCGCCACCGAATCCGCGAAAAACAAGTGAAAACATTGAAGCTCCAACGAGTATTATAAATACCATTGAACTTATTTTTGTTGTTTCTCGTGATACAACTTTAAGAATTTCTAAATTGAACTGTTTTGATATAATGGCAATTATTGTTGCTCCAACTGCCCCAACCGCTGCAGATTCGGTTGGAGTGGCAATTCCTGTTAAGATTGATCCTAAGACTACAATTATTAAAATCAAGGGAGATAATATTATCTTTAGCAACTGGAAAAAATTAATCTCAGTTTTCGAAACTTTATCATCATGATTACTTTTAACTAAGGCAGGGCACAAAGAAGGATTTATTGTTGCTAGTATGATTTGGTAAAATAAGTAGAGACCTACCAATAATAATCCAGGAAATAGTGCACCAGCGAATAAGTCTATCGCAGTAACTGGATTATCTGGAACAAGTTCTCCCTTTAATTCTGATGCTTGTTCGTTTGCTCCCTGAAGTATATCAGCAAGCAGAACCAATACTATGGATGGAGGTATGATTTGTCCAAGAGTTCCTGACGCGCATATCAAACCTGATGAAAGCCGGGCACTGTATCCAGCTTTAGTCATGACTGGCAAACTCATTAACCCCATTGTTACTACAGTTGCACCAACAATTCCTGTTGATGCAGCTAATAGAGCTCCAACAATTATAACTGAAATCCCTAGACCTCCAGCTCTTTTACCAAATAGTTTTCCCATAGCTTCAAGCAATTTGAAAGCTATGTTCGATTTTTCTAGCATGACCCCCATAAATACAAATAGAGGAACTGCGACCAAGGTCTCTGCCTTCATGACCCCGAAAATTCTAAGTGGATAAAGTGATAATATCCCTAAATTGAATAAATCAAAAAAGTCTCCTATTAGTGCGAAGATTAAAGCAGAACCTGCAATTGTCAGAGCAACTGGAAATCCTAATAAAAGTGTTATCATGGTTACAACAAACATCGCGAAACCAAGAAATTCTGAAGTCATTTAGCCTTACAAGTTAATGATTGAATGTTACTTTTTATAAAATAGGTTATAAAAACTTTTTAGTGCCAGTGAGATAAATTGAATTCCAAACAATAAGGAAAATACCAATAAAACAGTTTTAAACAAAAACAATCCAGGTAATCCTCCTGCTTCAGCTGATTTTTCAAATACTTTCCAAGATCTTTCAACCATAGGTAAACTCTTGATAAATATAAAATAAATAACAGGGAATGCGAAAAATAAACTTCCTAACAAATCGATTAACGATTTATATTTTTTACTAGCAGTGCGATAGATTAAATCTATTCGGACATGTCCATTATGTAAAAGTGTGTATCCTGCTCCCAGCAGAAAAACAATGGCGTGACTCCAAACGTATAACTCCTGCATCCATATAGCTCCATAACCAAAAACATACCTCAGTACAACAACTAAAAATACATTAAGAACCATTACCACGAGTAGCCAAGAAATTGTTCTACCTACCCAATCGTTTATTGAGTCTACAAAATTTACGGTACGCTCTATGTGGGACATATAAACATCTAAAAAAAAAGGAGTTTCTCCATTAAGAAGAAAACTCCTTTTGTTAGTTCAATCGAGATTAATTAATTCTGCTGGGAACAGATTCAAATTTTTCTCATTTTTGCTGCTTTACGAGCTTCTAGGAAGGTCGCCTCAGCGTAGGTTGACCAATCTAACATAGATTCACGAATTGTGACAATTTCATTATACAGGGCCTTAGCGTCTGATGATTTTGATGCAATTTGTGGAAGGACCTCTGCTGCACGATTACCTATAGCTTTCAAGAGCTCGTCGCTATATGCTCTTAATTTGACGCCATGATTTTTGGTTAGTTTTTGTAGAGCATTGTTATTGATCGCTTGAAACCTTGACAGAATAAATAAATTCATCCCTGCAGCCCCTCTTTTTACAATTTCTTTTAAACTGCTGTCTAAATTATCCCATTCATTCATGTCTATAAATCCATCAAGAATTGTTGCTGGTTCATGCCATCCTGGGTAGTAGTAATTTTTTACAACTTTATGTAATCCTTTACCCATATCTGCAGCAGGACCAATCCATTCTGTACCATCAATTGCTCCAGAAGTTAATGCAGGTAGAACCTCAACTCCAGGAAGAAGAATGACATTCACTCCAAAAGTCTTTAGAATTTCTCCGCCTAAGCCTGGCATCCGAAATTTAAGACCATTAAGATCTTTCACAGTGTTGATCTCTTTAGCATACCATCCGCCCATTTGATTCCCACTATTTCCCATGGGTAAAAATTTTAAGCCTAGTGGGTTATATGCATATTTGTCTGCCTGTTCAATCCCTTTTCCATAATACAACCACGCATTTTGTTCCTGAGCAGTAAGCCCATAAGGCATTGCTGCTACGAACGAAATGGAATCAGATTTTCCTGCCCAATAATACGGGGCTCCATACCCCATTTGTGCAGCACCAGACTGTACAGCATCCATGGCTTCAAAGGGTTTAACTAGCTCTCCAGCATGATAGGCTTTAATTGTTAACTTGCCTTCTGAAGCAGTAGTTACAAATTTTGCGAATTCTTCAAGTGCTTGTCCCAATAGACCTGCTTTACCAAATGCAGATACGACATTCCATTTTTTCTTGCCAGCTGAAATCGCTGGTGCAGGGAAAGTTGATGCTGCAACAGCTGTTGCACCTCCCGCAAAAGCCGCACCCTTAATAAATTTTCTCCGATTCATAATGTCCTTTTTGTTAAATAATTTAAATTGACAACAAGATATAATGACTTCTAATTCCCTTATTTTAGCTTTCCATTATGGAAAAAACCTAATGCAAAGCGATACTATATTTGGCTAGATTTGTTGTCAAGTTTTATTTCTTTTGTTGAGAGCATTATCTAGTCGTGAAAGTTGTTAGTTTTTGTTGAAGTATAAAATTATTATCTGTATGTTTAAATTCTTAAGTACTCCAAAAAAATCTCAAAAACAATTTCACGTAAGACGAAGGGAAAAATCTTTCATGTGCAAACACATTAAAATATACTCTTTCCGGCAACATAAAAAATAAATTGTAGATTTATAAAATATTTACGAAACAATTAAGTCTGTCTATCAAGATTATTATTTGTTTAAAAAGTAGAG
>SHAT01000057.1 GCA_004213175.1 Pseudomonadota bacterium
TCTTCCGGGAAAGAAAAAACTCTTGTTTCAGCGGATTACAGTCAGATCGAATTACGCATTGTGGCACATTATTCTAAGGATCCAACTTTCATTGACGCATACAGGAACAACCTAGATATTCACGCGTTGACGGCTTCAGCAATTTTTAAAGTTCCTGAGAAAGAAGTGACTCGTGAAATGCGTTCCAGAGCGAAAGAAGTTAATTTTGGACTGATTTATCGAATGGGTGCGGAAAGACTTTCAATTGTTACTAAAACGTCTAAAGCTGAAGCAAAAGAATTTATTGAACGTTATTTTGAAAAATACAGTACTATTCATGCTTTGCAGGAACGCTTTCTGGAACAGGCACGTAAAGAGGGTTTTACAGAAACGATGTTCGGCAGAAGGCGCTATCTTCCAGAGATTAACGGCAAGGGTCTTTTGAAAAGAATGGCAGAAGGGGCAGCTATTAATACACCCATTCAAGGATCAGCTGCCGAAATAATCAAGTTAGCCATGATTGCGGTAGATAAACAAATCTGTGAAAAACAAATGCAGTCCAGAATGATCCTGACTGTGCATGACGAACTTGTCTTTGACACATTGAAAGAAGAATTAGATGAACTTTGCAAAACTATTCAGCAGACCATGGAAAATGTTGTTGGACTTGAGGTACCACTCCTTGTGGAAATCGGTAAAGGTGAAAACTGGCTTGAAGCGCATTGATCTATCTATCTCTAGATATTGAATACGATGCCAGCAAAAGCGAATTAGATTGATTTTCCATTGAACTTTTTGATGCAGTAGAACTCCTTACTATCTTACAAAAGAGCTTAAATTCTCGAAGATGAAAGTCATGTTTTGTCTCTTTTTAATCTAAATAATAAATCCAACATTCAAATAAATTACTTGTCTTATAACTGATATAACCAGAGACTCTTCTTGCGAAAGTCACTTTTTATTTTAAATATCATTAATAAAATTAGTATAATATATTTAATAAAATTTCCCCTCACGTTCTAAATTACAAGGCCTCTTTTTTTTCGAAACCATCATTATGCTCTTAAACAGTGTACTAACAAAGTCCTTTTGAAAACAATTGAGCTTTGTTAGAATAACACATTATTTAAATGAAAAATCTCAAACACAGGAGGAAACCATGGTTACTGCAATGGTGCTTTTAAATATTGAACGCCACCAAATAAAAGTTATTTCTGAAAAACTGGTTAATATGCAGGAAGTTTCGGAAGTCTATTCTGTGGCGGGTCGTTATGATTTGGTTGCAGTTGTACGAGTAAAAAATAATGAGCAAATTGCAGATACAATTGCTGGAAAATTTGGAGAACTGGAGGGTATAACCGCAACAGAAACTTTGATTGCTTTCAATACATATTCCAGGCACGATCTGGAGCATATGTTTTCAATTGGTGAATAAGAATCATATTGCAGTGGATATTTCAAAGCAAAGTATAAAAGTCAGGGAATCCATTTCCAACATGGGATTTTATAATCCACCTCTTGAAAATAGGAATCCGGAAGAATATTTGTTGATGGACTTTAACGAGCCGCCTCTCCCTCCTTCTCCAGAAGTTTTAGAAAAAATGACGGAATTCTTTAAATATCATATTCATACTTATCCAATCTATGGAGATTTACTAGAGCAGTTGGGAGAATATGTTGGTGTACCAACAAAAAATTTGCTATTGACAAATGGATCCGATCAAGGAATTGACGTCATTTTACGCTGTTTACTTGAAAAAGGTGATGAAGTTAAGATGGCTCTGCCGGGCTTTCCGATGTTCCAACAAATTGCAGGAACTTTAGGTTGTTGTATCGATGGCCCCCAATTTTCTAGAGATTTGACGTTTCCTCATCAAGAATTAAAAGCTTCAGTGAACGGTAAGACACGTTTAATTGTGGTCATCAATCCAAATAATCCAACCGGTTCATCCGTTTCACTGGAACAAATAGAAGATTTACTAAAATCATTTCCTGATATTCCTACCCTTGTTGATGAAGCATATTTCGAATTTTCAGGAGAAACAAGTGTCCCCTTCTTATCGAGTTATCCAAATTTAATTGTAATCCGCACTTTTTCAAAAGCACTCTGCATGCCGAGTCTACGTTTAGGATATGTAATCTCTAGACCTGAATTTATCAAGCATCTTCAAAAAATACGCGGTCCATATGACGTGAATATGGCTGCTGTTATTGTGGCGATAGAACAATTAAAACATCCAGAATATTGGCAGGGAATCGTAAAGCATTTGCTAGAAAAAAGCAAACCTGCGCTGGAAAAATTCTTTGATGAACGTCAGGTTAAATATCATTCCAATAAAACTAATTTTATGCTGGTGGAATCTAAAGATCCGGCAACGACATGTAAATTTTTGAAAGATAACAAAATTCTTGTAAGACAAATGAGTCCTCCAATTTCTCATACTTTCCGTATGAGCCTGAGGATGTTGCCAGACATGAAGCGCTTTATGGAAGTATACAGTAGATTTTTAAAGTCTTAAAGGAACTTCTAAAAAATCTTTTCTCCAATAAAATAATTATACCATCGCCATAGCCCCCTTTAGCTGAGCAAAACATGAATTGAGTCTCATATTGTAACCAAATTCGTTAGGCCTGAGCTCTCCGTACTTGCTAAAGCAAAGGCATCTGGAAGCTAACTTAAATTATAATTTCAATAATTGGTGAAAAAATTGCATTGATGCTGGTTCACAAAAGGATAACATGGGAGGTCGTCGTTTTCCAGGGACGGAAAATAATTGCCAAGGATGACAAGCTTTTAAGAGTGACCTCCCTTGTCACTGCTCTTGATCTCCTTACCCCACCTCACGAAATAGACTAATATTTACTAGAGGCTCACCGTAAAATCAAAAAGGATCACCGATTTTCTTACCCTTTTGACACATTTAATAGCCAGCTATGAAGATTTTGTAAAAGTATCAAAAATAAATCCTTGTTTACTAAACGCAAAATTTTGCTTAAGCAAAAAATTATTTATCATTAAATACTTTACATGCTCACTGGATAACAAATAATGTATGGATGGTATTTTCGAGAAGTTCAACCATAAACAGTAAATACCTTCTCAAGTTTTTTAAGTCCTTTGAGAATTGCAGTCATTTCAGGAGGCACATTTTTATAATCGAGTGTGTTTTCCGGAATATAGCTCAACGCCGTTTCCTGTTCACAGAGCCATTCTATTAATTTTTCATGGTTGAGTTTTGAGGCATCTTTTACCTGTATTCTCAAACGGTTACTATCATGTTCAATCGTTTCAACTCCATGTAGCTGTCCCCAGAGTCTAACTTCCGCATTCCGAAAAATATTCACAACTGATTCGGGAAGCGCGCCAAAACGGTTTTCAATTCCGTTACGGAAATCCCAGAGATCTTCCTTTGTGGGTAATGTACCCAATGCTTTGTAAAGTGAAAGACGCTGGCTGGTGCTTCTAATATAGCTTTCCGGAATTGTCTGGTCAATATGATCCAGACGAACATTAATATCTTCTGGCGCTAGGCCGGATTCAGATTGCTGAAGTTTTTTAACCGCCCTGTCTACCATCTGCGTGTATAGTTCAAGTCCAACGCTGGCGATTTGTCCGGATTGTTCAGAACCAAGTAAATTGCCCGCACCCCTTATTTCCAGATCCCTCGAAGCAACTTTAAAACCTGCGCCAAGATCATTGAGATCCTGCAGAACCTGCAGTCGCTCATGCGCAACTCCGCTTAATATTTTTTCGGCCGGAACTAGCAGATACGCATAGGCCTGTACATTACTGCGTCCGACCCTTCCCCGTAATTGATAGAGTTGGGAAAGACCAAAGTTATGGGCATTATTAATAATGATAGTATTTGCTCTCGGAATATCTAGTCCAGACTCAATGATGGTGGTTGAGAGCAGGACGTCAAAGCGACCTTCAATAAAATCCAGCATAACTTTTTCCAGTTGCTGTTCTTTCATTTGACCATGGCCAATAGCAATACGAATGTTGGGCAGGATACTTTCAAGATAATTTCCGTATTCAAAAATTGACTCAATACGGTTATGCACAACGAAAACCTGACCTCCTCGGCGAATTTCACGGCTGACTGCTTCCTGAATAATATAATCATTGACCGGCAACAATCTAGTCCTTACTGCTCTACGGTCTGCAGGAGGAGTGTTTACCAAACTCAGATCACGCAGTCCCATTAGTGACATGTGAAGTGTACGAGGAATTGGAGTTGCGGAAAGTGTGAGAACATCGATTGCCGCCCTGAAACGTTTTATTTTTTCTTTGTGCTTTACACCAAAACGCTGCTCTTCATCCACAACCAACAATCCCAAATCATTAAATTTGATATCTTTAGAAAGCAAACGGTGGGTGCCGATAATGACATCAATTTTTCCTTGATGGAGACGTTTGAGAATATCTTTTTGTTCTGCATCTGTGCGAAAACGGCTGATGACTTCAATGATAAACGGTGTACCTTCGAAACGTTGACTGAAAGTTTCGTAATGCTGTTGAGCAAGAATTGTAGTAGGCACTAGGATAGCAACCTGTTTTTCTTGCTGGGCCGCTTTGAAAGCTCCACGCATGGCAATTTCTGTTTTGCCAAAACCAACATCACCACAGACCAAACGGTCCATCGGCATTTCGGATTCCATGTCCGCCTTGACAGAACTGATGACCTCCAATTGATCCAGAGTTTCTTCAAAGGGGAAGCGCAGTTCAAATTTATGCATTTCAGTATCGTCTGTGGTGAAGGCAAAACCTTTCCGTGCTTTTCTTTCAGCGTAAATTTCTGCAAGTTCACCTGCAATATCTTCTACTGAACGTGCCACTTTTGTACGTGTTTTTTTCCAGGATTTTTCTCCAATTTTACTAAGTTTTGGGGGATTTCCGTCTGCATTTACATATTTCTGCACGAGGTAAAATTTTCCTACAGGGACATAAACTTTTTCATCACGTGCATAAGTCAGTTGCATAAATTCGTTGTTTGCACCGCCTGCGGAAATTTTTTGCAAGCCCTGATATCTTCCAATTCCATAATCCAGATGAACCACATGGTCACCTTCAAGCAAATCATCCAAACTTCCTGCAGCCTGTTGAATCTGTGTTCTCTGCAAGCGTCTACTTCGAGTTTTTTTACCAAAAACTTCTTCTTCTGTAAGCAGAATAAAATTTACCCCTCCCTCTGCATCAAGTTTACGAAAACCTGCAGAAACTTTTCCACTTATGATAGGGATAGATTTTTTCAGTTTTTCAGCAGAACTGTTCTCAAGCCATTCAAGCCACGGACAAGCCTCAGGCAAAAGTTGCTCTCCAGCAACAAAAGTTTCCACACCTAAATCCTCCAGCAGTTGCTGAAAATGATCTGCATGTGTTTGATTCCTGGCACTCAGCAAAATTGGTACTCCCGACTTATACCAGCTCTGAAGCAGGGCTACCATGTGACCTGCCGCAGATGTTGCTTTGTTTTTTTCAAATCCCTGTCGTAAGGAATGATTATTGACAAACTGAAGTTGATACACAAGACGATCAGCTTGCCCATTTTGAATTTTGGAATTCAAATATAACTTAGCTGAATTTTCTAATCGTAACTCTAGTTCTCTGTTTGTTAAGAATAATAATTCAGGAGAGAGTGTAAGTTTGTTTTGCTGAGAACTGAGTTCATATTCCATGAAAACTTCCTGAAAAAAATTCTCCGCACGTTTCTTAACATTGGTTTCTTCATCAATAACCAGCTGATAATCTGAAGGCAGGTAATCAAAAAGTGTTTCAGGTTTTGGGTAAAAAAGCGGTGATAATGATTCAATTCCAGGGAAGCTTTGACTTTTACGGAGACTTTCTTTCAAACGTTTTAAAAATTCTAGAGTACATTCTTTCCTAAATGAAGGTAAGTTCTGATGGGCATAATTAATAGTATCTTTATTAAAAATTATTTCATTTCCTGGCAAAATTTCGAGTGTATCTAGCTCTGCATCCGTTGTACACTGGGTCTGAATATCGAATGGTTTCAGGTATAAAAGTCGGTTCTTCTCTGAAAACTCCATACGCACAGGTTTTTGACTATTGAGCGGAAATACGTCAATAATTAAACCATGTGTACTGAATTCCCCATGATCTTCAACTACATCAACCTGATTGTATCCGGAGGATATCAATTTCTGTCGATTCAGTTCAAGTCCAACAGTTTCCGAACTGAATATAATTGTGTTTTTTTGGAACGAATCACGCGGCATAAAACGTTGCATCATTGCGTTTGGAGTAGTAACTAAAATCCTAACCTCACCCTTTAGCAGAGCATCAAGTGTTTGAAAGCGCTGAGAAATTAGACCTTTATGTGGTGAAAAATTGTCATAGGGCAACACATCCCAGAAAGGGAAGAAATATATACCTTTTCTACCTGAATAATAGTAAAGATCATTCAGAAGAACTTCGGCAATATCAAATGATTCACAAACTACTATCAGTGGCTTTGTTCTCTCTTCAAACCACGTACTTTGTGAACTGAGCATTGAAAGTACAAGAGCTTTACTTGATCCGGATAGTCCCTGTAATTCAACTACAGTTGTACCTGATTTAATTTTTTGGATGATATTTTGGAGTGATACAGACATGTTATGAAAATTTCAGAGCAATGGACAATGACCTGGACTAATGTAAAATATCGAGAAAAATAAAGGACAATAAAGATATTCGACTTCCTCTTTTGTGATTCAGAATATTATTTTAGTAACATTTTCAAAAACAAATTCATATTCCTCTACAATAAGTTTTTCTTCAATTTCCATTCTAAATTACTTATAGACTCCACAGTAACACATGTATATTCACCAAGATGATGGAGAAATTTTCGGAAGTCATTTGTCTTATTTAAAAAGATCCGGAAGCCATTTTTATGTTGGGGAAATCTAGAGTTGCTTTATTATTTTAGGGGAGAACAACTGTGGCAATGCCACCAATCTAAAGGATTTAAACAGGAACTGCCTTTAATAGATAATTATATTCAGCAAAGCCAACTTTGATTGTCTTTAAATATTAACTCACTAAAATTTATGGTAAGTTAAAATTTTAATCAAGTTTCAATTCATAAATTTACAAATAAACGAGAAGTGCAGAACCACTTTTATAAAGTTTTAAATCCAATATGCATATGAATCAACTTTACTGAAATAAAAAATCGATTTGTATACTTTCGCTTAAGCTTGAGTTTGAAGAAGGAGATTGTCATAATTTATAATATTTAAATTTTGTATGACCTTGAATAAAGGATATACCAGCTGGAACATTATATGAATTGTCTAAATGCACAAATCAACAAAAACACCAATTTTTACAATTCCTGAAAAAAGAACCATTTACAGTTTGAGTGGGATACTCTTTTTTCGGATGTTTGGCATTTTTCTGATTTTGCCAGTTTTCAGCTTATTAGCCATGGATTTAAAAGGAGCAACACCTTTTTTGATAGGAGTAGCTTTTGGGGCTTATGGATTGACACAGGGTCTCCTACAGTTACCTTTCGGAATGTGGAGCGACAAAGTTGGGCGAAAAAAAGTAATTTTGATTGGTTTATCTTTGTTTATTGCGGGCAATATTATTGCAGCTTTTGCGGATTCAATCCATTGGATGATTGTGGCACGATTTCTTCAAGGCACAGGAGCTATAAGTTCAACCGTCTTTGCCTTGATAGCAGATTTAACAAGAATAGAAGTACGTACACGTGCAAACGCAGCTCTAGGAGCAAGTATCGGGATAGCTTTTGCTTTTGCCTTTGGGACCGCTCCTTTTTTTGGTGAGTGGCTGGGATTACATGGAATGTTTTTTATGATTGCGCTTATGTCAGTGGTAAGTTTATTTTTAGTAATAACAACCGTTCCTAGTCCAAAATCCAGACCGATTCTTCCTAAAAATAATACTTTTTGGGCTATGTCAAAAATTGTCTGGGATGAACCTACACTTCGGACAATTAGCTGGGGTGGATTTGTTTGTGGTGCTGGACTCTCCTCTACTTTTTTCCTTATTCCAATGATTTTAGTTCAGCACGGATATGAGCGTTCTGAACTGTGGATGATATACTTGCCGATGTTGATGGCAGGTGGCGTTACAATGATTTTGGCTGCAATCCTAGCAGAAGTTTGGAACCGTTTCCGAGAAGTCATGCTGTTTGGAATTGTACTTTTATTTATATCATTAATTTCTATGGGTATCGGACAGGAGCAGGGCCAGCTAATGTGGTTCGTGGTTGCGCTCTTTTTCTTTTTCATGGGTTTCAACGTTTTTGAACCAATTTTACCCTCACTCGTCACACGGAGTACGACTGAGGATACTAAAGGTACTGCGATGGGATTTTATAATTTTGCACAATTTATAGGTCATTTTTTTGGAGCAAGTGTTGCAGGGGCACTCTACGTAAATAATTTTTTCGTCCTTCTGCTGTTACTTGCTCTGGGAGAAATTTGGTTTTTCTATTCGGCACTCTCTTTTCCAAATCCTGAAAAACAGAATACCAAATTACAAGAAAAACAAATATTGAGAAACACAATACCTGAAACTAGCAACTGAATCGTATAAGAAAAAAAATAAAATGCCACAACAACTAAAACCCATAATTGTTCCTTTGCTGCCAATGAGGGAAGAGATAATTTTCCCGGGAGCAACTGTACCATTTTTTGTAGGACGTCAAGCATCAATGGATGCACTGGATCGTGCGATAGCAGGAGACAGAGAAATTTTCGTAGTAACTCAGCGTGAATCTGATGTTGAAAATCCACAGGAAAGCGATCTGTTTCGAATTGGCGTGCTGGGACATGTTATTCAGGTAATGCGCTTGCCAAACGGTACTGTAAAAGCTCTATTTGAAGGAAGAATAAGAGGGCAATTGCTTGCTACAAAGTTAGCTGAAAAAGAGTACCTAGTACAAGTTCAACCTGTCGACGAAAGTTCTTTTAATATTGATCAGAATAAATTAAATAAATTAGCGAAAGAAGTGAGAGAGTTGTTTAAAAGACATGTAAAGCAGGGCAAAATAAAAATTAATAAAGACGCTTTAGCATCGTTTGATGCAGCAGATGCAATTCAAGTCAGTGACCGTTTAATTTCAATGATGGAACTCCCGCGCGAACAAAAACAACAACTCTTGGAAACTCTTAATCCAGAAACTCGTCTGCAACAGATACTTGAGGTTTTGAAAGATGAGATGGAAATAATTCAACTTGAAGACAAGTTGAAGAAGGAAGCCACGGATCAGTTCAGTGAGACCAAGAAAGAGGATTTCCTGCAAGATCAGTTACGCAACATTCAAAAAGAATTGGGTCAGATGGATGATCCAAAAGGTGAATTAGATGAGATTAGTGAACAAATTAAAAAAGCTGAAATGCCAGAAGATATAGAGATTGAAGCAAAAAAAGAATTAAAAAAATTGCGGTTGATGTCACCCATGTCGTCTGAAGCTAATGTTGTTCGCAATTATCTGGAATGGCTAACTTCCATGCCATGGAAGGTATGCACCAAAGATAATTTTGATCTTATTAAGGCAGAGAAAATTCTCGATGAAGACCATTATGGTCTGGAAAAAGTTAAAGAACGTATCTTAGAATATTTGGCTGTAGCATCACTCAAGGGGAAATTGAAAGGTCCTATCCTTTGTTTAACAGGACCTCCGGGAGTTGGAAAAACATCACTTGCAAAATCAGTAGCCCGTGCTTTGGAACGTAATTTTGTTCGCATCAGTTTAGGTGGTGTTAGAGATGAAGCTGAAATCCGTGGACATCGTCGTACTTACATTGGGGCAATGCCGGGAAAGATAATTCAGTCTATAAAAAAAGCTAAGAGTAATAACCCGGTTTTGTTGATAGATGAGATTGATAAGTTGTATCAGAGTAACATCAGCGATCCTTCTGCGGCAATGCTTGAGGTACTTGATCCGGAACAGAATAGTACATTCATCGATCACTATCTTGACGTTGAATATAGTTTGGCGGATGTATTATTTATCTGCACGGCTAATACCATTCAAAATATTACCGGTCCATTATTGGATCGGATGGAGGTTATTCACTTATCAGGATACTCAGAGTTGGAAAAACAGCATATTGCCAACCAGTTTCTAACCCCGCGTCAGAGAAAATTTCACGGCTTGGATGAGAAACAACTGCGTTTTCGAAAATCTGCAATTGAGAAAATTACGCAAGGTTATACCCGGGAGGCAGGAGTACGAAATCTAGAACGTGAAATAGGTAAAATATGTAGAAAATTTGTAACACGTCTGGTACGGACCAAAGGCATGAAAACCACTATAGTTACACCTAAACTGGTACATGAAATGCTTGGGGTACCAAAATTTGAACACGATCAGCGAGAGGAGAAAAATCAGATTGGTGTTTCGATGGGATTGGGTGTCACCCCAATGGGCGGAGAGATGCTACTAATTGAAGTCGTTTTAATGCCAGGTTCAGGTAAAGTTGTTTTGACGGGGAAATTGGGTGATGTGATGCAGGAATCCGCCAAAGCCGCTTTTTCTTACGTTCGCAGCAATGCGGATTATTTAGGAATCGATACAGACATTTTTGCTAAAACAGATTTACATGTTCACCTGCCCGAAGGTGCGACCCCGAAAGACGGTCCTTCTGCAGGATTACCTTTAATGATGGCTATTATAAGTACATTTACTAAAATTCCACTCAAGAATAGTGTGGCAATGACAGGTGAAATAACATTGAGGGGACATATTACTGAAATTGGTGGTCTTAAAGAAAAACTCCTGGCTGCAAAAAGGGGACTTATTGAGACTGTCCTGATCCCAGAGGAAAACGAAAAAGACTTTTTCGAAATTTCGGATGAAATTAAGGATGGGTTGAACATTATACCACTAAAAAATGTAAAAGCAGCGCTAGAATTTGTCTTGGAGGAACATCCCGGTTTAGTTCAAGATCAAGAAATTATTGTACCGAACATATCCTGGTCAAATTCGACTGAAGAAACTCATGCATCCTAAACTCGTTTGATGTGTATTTAAAAAATTTAAATTCTATATTACAGAACTATTAAAAGGATGAAAGAACAAAACACAAACTCTAATCTATACAAGATTCGGCATTCTCTAGCCCATATTTTAGCACAGGCGGTGCTAGAAATCCGACCTAATGCAAAACTTGGGTTTGGTCCTCCTATAGATTCCGGATTTTATTACGATTTTGATTTAGATGAACCTTTGAGCGCGGAAGATTTACCAAAGCTGGAAAAGCGTATGCGTCACATAATCAAAACAGGACAAGTTTTCGAGCGTGAAGAGCTAGATCATACCGAGATAATTAAACGTCTCAGCAAAGATAATCAATCATATAAAATTGAACAGGTCGAAGATCTTTCATTAAACAATGAACCACTCAGCCTATATCAGAATGGCCCATTCTGGGACTTGTGCGAAGGGCCTCATGTGAAGAAAACAAGCGACATTCCGAAAAATTGCTTTACCCTAGAGACTCTTGCAGGAGCCTATTGGAAAGGTTCTGAAAAAAACAACATGATGCAGAGAGTCTACGGACTTGCTTTTGAGACAGTTGACGAACTAAAAAAATATCAGGAAAAACGGCGTCTGGCGATGGAGAGAGATCATCGAAAACTGAATAGAAAACAAAACTATTATACTATCAGTGATGATGTAGGTAAAGGACTGCCACTATGGCTACCAAATGGAACTGTGATTCGAGAAGAGTTGGAAAAACTAGCTAAGGAAACGGAATTTCTTGGAGGGTACAAAAGGGTTTCAACTCCGCACATTACCAGAGAAGAATTGTTGCATACATCTGGACATCTTCCTTATTATGAAGAAAGCATGTTTCCGCCAATGGAAATGGAAGGCGAACGCTTGTTTCTCAAGCCAATGAACTGTCCACATCATCACATGATTTTTAAGGCAGAGCCTAGAAGTTACCGCGATTTACCTTTACGTTTGGCAGAATATGGAACTTGTTACCGTTATGAGCAATCTGGGGAACTTGCTGGATTACTGCGTGTAAGGTGTATGACCATGAATGATGCCCATATTTATTGTACCCCAGAACAGGCAAAAGAAGAGTTTATAAAGGTAATGAATCTTCACAAGGATTACTATAAGCTCTTTGGTTTAAGGGATTTCTGGATGCGCCTATCTCTTGCTGAAGAAAATGCCGGAAAGTTTGTCGATGAACCAGAACTTTGGAAAAAAGCTGAAAAGCTGGTAACAGAAGCTATGGATGAAGTGGGAATTCCATATGAGGCTGTTCGGGGAGAAGCTGCTTTTTATGGACCGAAAATAGATTTTCAAGTTACTAATGTGGTAGGCCGTGAAGAAACTGCATCTACCAATCAACTTGACTTAGTTATTGGGAAGCGTTTCGGTTTGAGTTATATTGCAAGTGACAATGAGGATCATACACCTATCATAATTCATCGAGCGCCACTGGGAACCCATGAACGGTTTGTTGCTTTCTTGATTGAACATTACGGAGGGGCTTTCCCAACATGGCTAGCTCCGTTGCAGGTTCGCGTAATTCCAGTAGCATCTGCATTCAATGAATACGCTAATAGTCTGAATGAAAATATGTACAGTTCTTTTATAAGGACTGAAATTGATGATTCTCATGATTCATTTAGCAAAAAAATTAGATCCGCTGCAATTACAAAAATTCCAAATCTATTGATTGTGGGAGAAAACGAGCAGGCTAATAAAACTGTAACTTGGCAGCGCTATGGAAGTAAAGAGCGGCAAACGCTTGCTATTGATACATTTTTAAATCTCATTCAGAAAGAAATTCTTCAGAGAAAAGACTGGCGTAAAACAGTATAAGACTGAGTATTAACTGCGAGAAAACTGATAATGGCAGAAGAAACAGAGGTTTCAGCAGGGGAAGAGATTCCTGAGAATTTTGCTGGACAGATTGCCAGAGATGTGATGGTAATCTTCCAGAAACAAATGGACCCAGAGGTCGCTGCTGTTGAATCTTCTTCATATCTTTGGGAAAAAGCAGGAACACCAGAGAAAGTACCCTATTTTGTTGATGCTACTGAGTTGTGGCTAGAATCAGGGACAAGCGGAGATAAATTCGCCGCTTTGAGCTGGAATGGGCTCGTCACCCAAAGTGTTAATAATCAGGATTATGACACTTTTCTGCGCATGATGATTAAGGCAATTCTCGATGGTTATTACAGCCTGCAAAAACCTGATATTGAATATAAGGAAAAAAGATTTTCCACCTATACTTCAATTTTCGCAAATACTTTCATCCGAATGATAGAATTAAATCCAAGTAGTGAATCAAGCACCTCAGAAATATTTTCTATTTTAGTTCACGATGAAATGGATCTTGAGGCACGTTCTCACGCTGCAGAAGAGGAAACCGGTAGCAGCACGATCCCCACCGACATGCAGAAATTGTTTGACGAGATGATCGATTATCTTGTCGATAGGTCAGAGTTTAAATCGGACCCAATGGCAGGGGATGAAGCAAATCCGAATGAACATATCGAGAAATTATGTGAAAGATTGCGTGCATCGCGCCGTCAAGTAATGCAGGAAGTTATCAATGAGCGTGCCCTTGAAAAAAGGAAAAAGCTGGAAATGGAGTTGGAGAACCAACTTGCTTCCGCTGAAGAAATTGTCATGGTCGCCCCGCAATTTACAGACGGAGTTGGCTTCTTTGTTCAAGAAAAACGTTATAACTTCAAATATCTTGCTGTTGAAAAAATCCGCATCACGCTTCAGTTGCTTGGCTCAATCACAGGAGCTGTATATTTTTTGCTTGGTTTCATGGGAGTTTGGGGAGTTCACTGGATAGACGGAATTGTAGTATGTCTGGTGATGCTCGTTTTTGTAAGAATAGCAGCTGCAAGGAAACAATTCCAATTTTTTTATCCTACTGATATTAGTAAGGAATTAGAAGAGTGTTCAACTGCATTTTTAAATGTAATGCGAAACATGTCTCAGGAACAGTTGGAACAATTTTTAGTCCGCCAGATAAAATTAGAACGAAACCAAAAATATTTGACAATGATACCTGAATTTATGAAATATCTTTATGCAATAATGCCTGACCGAAAAAGTATGATGATTTCAGTAGATGAACTTTCTGAACTAGTTGAAAATTCAGAAATAGAAGTCGCTAAACAATTACGCGGCCAATAAGAAAAGGCAAAATTTTCCTGCTTCTGCAAAACCCTTAATCCTCTTCCCACTTGTTCCAGGAAACACAAATATTTAATGAAAATTCTAATTGCCAGCAACATTCACTGGTGGAACGCTGAGGCCGCTTACGCCTGCACTATTTCAAATCTACTCCAAGATGCGGGACATACTGTTTTTGTGCTAACGTGTCCAGGCTCACTCAATGAAAAGAAACTGAAAGAAAATAAATTAAATCTAGTAACACACATTGATCTGAACAGTTATAATCCATTTAGACTGTTTAAGGCATACCGAAATCTCAAAAAGTTTCTGCTTGAAGAAAACATTGAACTTATAAACCCGCACCGTTCTGAAGGATTTCCATTATTTGTTTTTGCCATCCGGGCTTTACGTTTACTCAATCCGGGAAATCATCTCCCGATTATACGTACCCGTGGTACAACAAGACTTTTGCGACAGAATTGGCTGAATCATAAAATGCTCAAAGAATGTACAGATTTTCTCATTACCCCAGGTAAAATAGTTTCAGAACGATTACTAAATAGCTCAAATATTTTATCGGATAAGATAAAAACAATTTATTATCCTATCACCTGCCCAAAATTGCCTCTACAGCCGAAACAAGATTTTCGCACTGAATTTAAAATTTCCGAAAAAGCTAAAGTACTGGCAGTTGTGGGACGTATCCGTCCAGTCAAGGGACAGCGCATTCTACTTCAGGTTTTAAGTCAACTATTACAAGATTTTCAAGATTTGGTGCTACTCATAGCATATCGTGATACATCCGATAATGAGCCTGAAATGAAGTCACTTCGGAATGATATCAGCAGTCTTAATCTTGAATCAAATGTCCGTCTAATTCCAGAACGTGATGACATCCTGGCTTTGATGGAATTTGCAGATGTAGGGGTAGTAAGTTCTGTGGATTCTGAAGTAATCTGCAGAGTCGCAGTTGAATTTTTTTCAGTGGGGACTCCAGTAGTGGCATTCCCAACAGGATGTCTTCCAGAAATAATTCTCCATAATGAAAATGGAATATTGGCAAAGAACCAAACAAAAGAAGCACTTACAAACGAATTACGTAATATTTTAGGAGATCCCGAACTATACAAGCGTCTGGGTGAAGTAGCACGTCGTGATGCGGAAATTAGATTCAATCCTCAAAAAATGTTAGACGAAACCCTCGAAGTGTTTGAGCATTTTCTTAATTAATAATATCAGCAGCTTTATGATTTACATACTGCACTTATAGGGGTGACAAATAAATTGTTA
>SHAT01000058.1 GCA_004213175.1 Pseudomonadota bacterium
AGGAGAACGAGTTCAACAAATAGTCACAGACTTGGAAAACAATATAATTACAGGGTTTGTCCTTGTTTTTTTAGTTCTTCTTTTGGTAATGGGAATCAGTAACGCTCTTTTGGTCGCAGTTGCAATTCCTCTTTCGTTTTTGGTAAGTATGATTATCCTCAATGTAATGGGATTCACTCTCAACATTGTTGTTCTATTCAGCCTAATTCTCTCATTAGGTCTGCTTGTTGATAATGCCATTGTAATAGTTGAAAACATATACAGACATAGACAGGCTGGGAAAAGCCGTATAGAAGCTGCCAAATTAGGAACCAAGGAAATTGCAATACCAGTTACAACATCTACAATCACAACCGTAGCTGCTTTTTTCCCTTTGATTTTCATGCCTGGTATTGCAGGTGAATTTATTGGTTTTCTTCCCAAGACTTTAATTGTTACCCTCTCTTCCTCACTCTTCGTAGCACTCATAATAAATGCAGTCTTCTGTTCCACAATGATGAGGGTTAAGGTCAGCAAGGAAGTGACGTCCGATTTTGATGAATTGAAACTGGTGGATCACTCTAAAATTCTTCAAATTTACCAGATGCTCCTTCGAGGTGTTCTACGTCACAGATTTGTAACTATTTTTGTGTTCATTTTTTTATTTGTAGGTACATTTTATTGGTATGGTACAAACACTTTCCCTCGTAAAAGAATAGAATTTTTTCCAAAAAATGAACCTAGTGAAGCTATTGTAAACATTACTGCACCAATGGGAACGACGCTTGAAATTTCTGATGGTTACGTCAACTCAGTAGAAGGATACATTGATAATGATAAAGATAAACTCGATGCTGTTGTCGCCAATGTTGGACAACGCAGAGGGTCAGGAGCATCATCTTCGGGGAGTACTACTACCTACCTGAGCCATGTAGTTCTTGATTTTCCTAGATGGCAGGACTGGGTCGAAAAGCCTTCTGAAATTATCAAAAATTTGAGGCAGAAATTAGTGAAAATGGTTGGAGTACAAGTTAAGCTAGCTGAAGCCCAAAGTGGACCTCCAACTGGAAAGGCATTTAATCTTGAAGTCCAGGGGGATGACTTTAGTAAAATGATTTCTGCAGTTGAGAAAATCAAAAAAAGAATCAAAGATATTCCAGGCCTAGTAGACCTCACAGATGACTTTGACCGCAGCCGACCAGAATTAAAGGTAATCATTGATCGGGACAAAGCTTCCAGGCTTGGTTTTAGGGCACGTGATATTGCATCTACTGTTCGTACAGCATTTAATGGAAAAAAGGTGTCAGTCTTTCGTGATGGAACTGAAGAATATGATATCTGGGTACAACTTGACCAGAGTTTTAGAAAAAATCAATCAGACTTGGCTTCTCTTTTTATTTTTACTCCCTCTGGAGAACCCGTAAGACTAAGTGAAATAGCAAAAGTAGATACAGGCCCATCATATGGTTCAATCAGACACGTAGATACTGAACGGACAATTAGCATCAGCGGGGATGCTTTCAGGGTTCCTGGTCCAGTTCTAGTTATGAAAGCTCAGAGGATATTAAAAGGAATAGAGTTACCAGATGGTGTCCAATACAAATTTACTGGTGAAAACAAAGGTCGTCAGGAAACCCAGAAATTTATTGGACAGGCTCTTATCATTGCAATATGCCTTATTCTTGTGGTAATGATTGCTCAATTTAACTCAATTGCACTACCATTAATAGTTCTGACTTCTGTCTTCATGTCTGTCATGGGTGTCTTTTTAGGACTTATAGTTCATGATCGTCCATTCGGTATCATTATGACAGGAGTAGGCACAGTTGCTCTTGCAGGAATTGTTGTCAATAATGTTATTGTGATGCTGGATTTTGTTGTTAGATTACGTAAACAGGGATTTGCCAGGAATGAAGCCATGATTCTTGCTTCTGCAGTACGTTTTCGGCCTATCTTACTTACTGCAGTTACAACAGTAATTGGACTTGCTCCATTGGCAATAGGAATGGACATAGATTTTAGTCGCGACTCCCCTATTGTTTTTGGAGCTGAAAGTGGCAAATTTTGGAAATCAATGGCACTTGCGATCATGTATGGTCTGAGCGTTGCGACATTTTTGACTCTTTTCATGGTACCAACGCTGTACTCGCTTATTGAGGATGGACGAGAACGTATAAATAAGCTGCTGAGTAAATATTTTTCATTTCAGAACATAAATGAAATTAAAACTGTGTCAGACGTAAATTAATTAAATTAATATAGTAGCTCTGTTTAGAAAGATTACACCTATTTCCCCATCCATGAGCATACATATATTATCCTCATTTTATTCAGGTGTAGCTACGCGTGACAATTTTTGACCCCTATGAATTAACTCTCCGTGCTCCAAATCATTTTAGTTTTGGCGGGCTTGACAGAGATGTTATTTCGCGTGAAGAGCCCGGTTGTCTAGATTCTATTTTAGAACATCCTGAAACACGTATCGTTCCAATTTGGAGATCCCTAAACCTCTTTTCCAAACCTCTAGAAAAAGGAGTTCCACCAGTACCTGCATATCTATCAGTCAAAGAAGCCACAGATTTAATTAAAATAGCAAAGGTTCAAGTTTATCTAGGCAAACAAACTGTGGCGAATACTCCCATTGCTTATCTGGCTATAGACATCTCCAGTCTGGAAGAAGATGAAGCTACAATAAAATTAGCGCCTAGGGGTAAATTTATTGATTTACGCGAAATTGGACCGCTCATTGGTGGCGTCGAGGGCTCAATCATGGCTTATGCAAGGGGAATGATATATTGGCATAGCCGAAACGGATATTGCGGTGTGTGCGGTAAAGCAACGATCTCAACAAAAGGCGGGCATCAACGCAGTTGTACTAGAAAAGGATGTACTTGCCTAAATTTCCCACGTACAGATCCTGCCGTGATTATGCTTGTTACAGATGGAGACAGAGCACTCTTGGGTCGCCAGAAAATTTGGCCGGAGGGTTTGTATTCAACACTGGCAGGATTTGTTGAACCTGGCGAAACAATTGAACATGCAGTTGCTCGGGAGGTTTATGAAGAGGCAGGAATTATTGTGAAAAATGTCATTTACCAGCATTCCCAGCCATGGCCATTTCCATCTTCTCTGATGCTTGGATTTACTACTGAAGCAAGCACAAAAAAAATTAAACTTAATGATGCTGAGCTTGAAGATGCTCAATGGTTTACAAAAAGTGAAATGCTTAATTTTAAAATACAGGAAAAATTCCTGCCTAGGAAAGTCTCTGTTTCCAGAAGACTTATTGATGATTGGCTGTCCAAAAATTAACTAGTATTTTTCTATTGCTTAAGAGGATAGTGATTATTTATGAGTTTTTTTAACCCATTCCATGACTTTTGGCAAATTGGATATTTCCCTCTGATGAACTGATAGAAGAGGGAATCCTTCCAATAGGTTTGTGGATATACCATCGATGATACCTCCAGAGATCCAGGCACATAACCGCCATACTGCTAAGTCAGCAACACTTATTGAACTACCCACGAAGAAACCCGTATCTCGATTATCTTCCAGCAACTTTTCCAAAAATCCTAACCAGCGAGGAAGGATAGTTTCAGACAATTCCTTACGCATCTCTGTTCGCAATTTTGGATCAGTTTCCCTTATAGAAGGTCTCATTTGAATGGTAATGTCAGTGCAAAGATCGATAACCTCATCTACTTTTGCTGCAGCATAATTATCATCTGAAGGATACAGCCCACTAAGTTTCCCACAAAAACGGGCAATTGCTCCAGTTTGTGCAATGGTTTTTCCATCAACTTGGAGGACAGGAAACTGACCAAATGGGAATGTCCCATCTGTTCTCATTTTTGGAATTTCTTCTCTAGAAGGTCGGACATCTTCAAACTCTATTCCGCCAATAAATAAAGCTAATCGGCTTGTTTCTGCTCGCCAAAATGGCAAATCTGGATATATAAGTCTTAATTTCATTTCATATTTTAAGGAAGAGTGTTTCTTAATTGGGATATTTACAAAATTTTCTTTAGTAGATCATCTAAAGGACAATTAATTTCTTAATATTTAATAGTTCCTGAATTTTCATTAATATTTTGATATGAAGTAAATCAAATAGTTACAATTTGACGCATTCCTGCTCCACCAAAACCTGCATAAGCCTCCGGCTTGTTATCAAGAATTTTTTCAATATTTTCCATGTGCTCACTTGTGAGATTTTCTACAACTGATAGGCAGCCAATGTTTTCTTCAAGTTGTTCAGGCTTTGTGATTCCAAGCAGTACCGTGGAAACATTTTTGTTTTTAACACACCAAGCTAATGCCAGTTCAGTCATGCTACATCCTAAATTAGAAGAAGCATAATCAGTAAGCTTAAGTATCTTTTCAATGTTCCTTTTTTCTTTGTGTTTTTCCAAAACATCTATTAAAAACTCGTAACCATTCTGCGTTAATCTAGATCCTTCTGGTATACCATTGTTGTATTTTCCAGTAAGTATCCCAGAAGCTAAGGGACTCCAAATTGTTGTCCCTATATTATAAGGATGTTCATAGAGAGGATGATATTCATTTTCCACACGTTCCCGTTTTAGCATGTTGTACTGCGGTTGTTCAATTTGTGGTGGTTCAAGCCCGTGTACGACTGCCATCCAATATGCTTCCGTAATTTGTTGGGCAGACCATTCACTAGTTCCCCATGCAGTTGCTCTCCCAGAACGTACTATATCAGTCATTGATCTTACAATAGTTTCGGTTGGTGTAAAAGGATCTGGGCGATGACAGAACAAAAGATCAACATAATTAACTTTTAAGCGTTTTAAAGATGCATCTAATCCTTCATTAATGTGCTTTCTGGATAATCCTCTTTCATTTACACCAACTCCACCCCAAAATATCTTAGTACTCACTATAATTTCTGAGCGTCTCCAAGTTTCGGGATCTTCTTTATGCAACTGAACCATTGCTTCACCCATAATCTCTTCAGCAGCACCAGCCGGATTACCATATGTTTCAGCATTGTCAAAAAGATTAATCCCTTCTCGGCGGGCTTGTGACATGCATGTTTTTGCCATGTTAACCCCTTCGTCGTGAGTTAATCCATCTTTGACCCCGTATGTCGCCCAAAACCCGAATGAGAGAACCGACACTTGCAATCCAGTATTACCAAGCATACGGTAATACATCTTTTTATCAGACTTATTATTTTTTTCCATGAAGAATATATACAATAAAAAAATTTAAATGTATCACTTTATAAATTTTATGATTCTATCAATAATATCAATATAAGAAATTATGTAAAAGACTAAACATCAATTAACCCAACTAGGATCTTTCGGAGAATTATCATTTATAACAGAGTATAGGGAACCCCCATTTTCCCCAACACATTCTATGGACCTTCCAAAGTTTTCTGGTACTGAAAACAAATCACCGGCATTGAGCAAAAAGCTTCCTTTTTGACCTTCCCCAGTCCAATCAACTTTCCAGATCCCTTCATAACAGATTAGGACTTCTTTTTCAGATCTACTTAACATTTTAAATCCTCCTCCTGTTTTGGCTATGAAGAGCGATAATTCGAATCCATCTCCACCAGTAATAACAGCTTCTTTTGTCCCTATCAAACGATGTAATTGAATTGAACCGTATTCTCCAAATTTTAAAGGATGATTTTTTAATGGTTTTAGAGAATCTGAGCGGCATATTCGTAGCTCCATTTCTTCAGTAGAGTAGTTATTATAAGTTGCAGCTTTTTCATGACTCATAGGCCTAACCTGGGTTGCACCTTTTGGAATGGGATTCTTATTTGTATCCCATACCCCATAATCTTCAAGCAATACTAATCCATGATCTTCAGCATCCTTGAAAACTTGAGGAGCCCATTCAACACCACCTGTATCATCTCCTCCTAGAATTGCGAACAAGAAACCATATTTGTCACCAATGTTTTCAAAACCGCGAAAACAATTTGTTGGTATAGAAACTACATCTCCTTCAGTAAGGGTCGTATGATTCTCTGATTGCAGCCCCCAATAAATTTCAAAAGTTCCTTCATGTATCAAAAAGACTTCAGCAGTAAAGTGACTATGTAATGAATTTTTAATTCGCGGCGGTTGTCCAGCGGCTCCTATGTTGAATCCATGTGGTTCGCGTATATTGATAAATTGTTCTTTATTTTCTGTTACGCCTGGTCCGATAATACTAAAGTTGTCCTTGAGATGACTCCCCGGAGTATGTGCATCAATAAAGGCACTCTTGCAAGGAACCATTTCACTCCTGCGTACAAATCTTGACCCTATAGTTTCAAGTTTTTTCATGGATGACTCAAAAGTTGATTGTTTTTTGGAAAAAATAGTTACAACAATTTTTGAAGAGAAACTCAGCCGGGAGTTTTAAAAAATATCATGAACTTAATGGAAAAATTTTACCAAAGCTTTTTTGAAGCTAATTCTGCACCTTTTGCAAGTGATGAAAGTTTTGCATAAGTAATATCAGCATCGACTGATCCAAAACCGGCAAATGTGGAAAATCCACAGTCTGTACCAGCAATGACCCTGTCTCTTCCAACAATATTTGCAAATCGACAAATTCGTTCTGAAACTAGTTCAGGGTGTTCTACAAAGTTAGTTGTCGAATCAAGCACACCAGGAATCAAAATCTTATCTTCAGGAATTTTGATATCTCTGAAAACTGTCCATTCGTGACTGTGACGCGGGTTAGATCCTTCAAATGAAAGAGCCTGAGGTTTGGCTTTAAGGACAGTAGGAAGGATTTTCTTCATCTCAATATCACAGTGATGAGGTCCTTGGTAGTTACCCCAACAGACATGAAGACGTATTTTTTCTGAAGGTATATTCTCAAGCGCATGATTTAGGGCTTCAATGTGGAGTTGAATAGTAGAAAGAAACTTTTCGTCACTTTTGTCCTTGAAAAGCACATGGCGTCCTAGAGCTAGATCAGGGCTATCAATCTGAATTAGAAAACCTGCTTTTGCAATTCCTTCATATTCGGCTTTCATTGAATCTGCCAAAGCGTAGAGGTAGCTTTTGTGATCTGGATAATATTCATTTGGTTGAAATAGAGCAATAACACCTGGTGAAGCAGCGTTCATGAAAGCTTCAGAGATATTAATCCCATCAAGCGCCTTTCGAAAATTTTCCAAGTCAATTTCAAGTGGTTTCATGTCCTTTACATTTACCGGCCCTGTACATCGTGGACGGGTGTATGATGGAACTCCGCCTGATTTTGATGCTCTTGAAGAGAAAGAAGGGAATTCTTCAAGATCTTTTGGTGTACGCCGAGGACTGTCACCCTCGAATCCATTTAGACGGTCTTTGATGTATGTTGCATAACTGATCTTGCTTTGTTCTCCGTCACTTACAACATCTATCCCTACATCCTCTTGTTTTTTTACAACTGTTTTAACAGCATCTGCAATAACTTCATCATATTCTTTTTTGTCTAAATTTTTTCCATCCTCCTTAGCAAAAACAAGTTTAAAAACTTTTTCAGAACGAGGTAGGCTACCTACGTGTGTGGTCAGAATTCTGTCTTTACTTAATATCATAATTATATTTCTCCTTACTTTTGGTCTTTAATCGCTCGTCTGTACGTTGGTATCGAATCAGTAAATGATTTAATAAAATCTTTAAAAGTCTTTAAAGTATTGAGCATACAACTTCAAAGAATGCAAGTTTAGTTATTAAGAATGTTCTTTGTTCTTCCAAGAACATCCACTCCTTGCTGTTTTAACCACCAAGGCAGGTCAATTAACACCCAATTTTCAGAGAGTTTTTCTCCTTGCCTGCGGTAGATATCCACAACTCTCATATCTGCTGCAATATTACTCGCAGGCAACCCTAAAAATCCTCCAATGGGAGTATTAGTAAGGTTTGCCCAGCCAAAGAAACCAGCATAGTTCCCTTCAGCAAATCGGCAGATGTGGCCATTAAATACCTTACCTTTCAGTCCCATCCTGAATGGATACTGGTGTTGTTCTTGGTAACGTGGAATTGTGTAAGAAGCCCCAATACCAGCTGGACCATACCATATCATGTCATCGTGCCAAGTTTTTGCTAGCAGTTCTGGAGGTGGACAGTCATTTTCAGTTTTATTTAGATCTGTAAGATCGCCTATCATTCTGTTTACCAAATCTAGAGTCTTCTTGGACTCTCTCTGGTCTTGAGATTGAAATAATAGCCCATCATGTGTTCTTGGACCTGGACAAATAAAAGAGGCTCCAGTTTGTGGAGGTAAAGGGTTGATACCCAATTGATTTATGAAACCAATGAGATCGCAGAAAAAACTGCCTTTTACTATTTTACCATCTTGAATGCAATTGAAATCAGCATAACGTAGGAAAGTCATTTTTCGACTGGCAGGAAGACCTAACCAATTTCCATCTAGAAGGCCCATAAAGTGTCCCATGCTGATAACCCAGACAGCATTGTCAATCTCATTGATGCCTGCAAGAAAAACATCCTGCCGTCGCTGAACATTAGACCATGCAGAAAGAAAAGGGATCCAGAAAACCTCTGCTACCGCATCTCCGCCATTTTGCTCATTAAACGGATAGACACCATACCATTTAAAGTCAGGGGCAGCAAACTGACTTATAACTTTTTTAACACTGCCTGCACTTGCGGCTTCAAGTTCATCATAATATGATAAAATCAATGATTTTTGATCTTGAAAACTTTTCATTTTAGTTTACTACTTCAGTGCAACACCATTCCCAGGATCAAAACCTATTCGTGCCTTATTGAACTCACGAAGTCTGGCAAATACATCAACTCCTATCTGGTCATATATATCCAACAAATCTACCAAGACCCAGTTTTCACGGATCAGTCCATTTTCAACTCTCCAGAAGTCCAGACTTCTCAAATTAATTCTCTTCCCTGACGGAGCTACTCCCATCCATCCACCATCAGTCAATGTCTGTATCATGTTGGGCCAACCTGTGACTCCAACATAATCTCCATCACCAAAAAAATGATTTGTAATCTGATCAGCAAACTGACCTCGATCAGGCATTGCTGCAAGAAAAGGTATCTGATGCCAATTTCGAAATCCTTCTATACCTCTTCCTGTTCCAATGCCAGAGGGACCATACCAGTTCATTTTTGGATGCCAAAATTTATTCATTTTCATTACCTCAGGCCCTCCCTCTGAAGGATGTCTATTCATTGCGGTAAGCATGTCAATTATTAACTGGCAGGTTGATGAACTCCTTGGTTCATCATAGGGACCTTGTATGATTCCATCTTGAGTTGCAGGTCCAGGAACTTGCCATTCACGACCAAGACTAGGAGCCATTGGCCAAGCTAAAGCCTGCATCATCACCTCAGGGATGTCCCATAGAGCCTGTACTTCGGTCACTCTGCCATCTTCAAAGCGATAGAACTCGTGGAACCTCATGGCAACTTGGTGTCCTGTTGGCGGAATGTCCAACCATGCTTTACTGAAAGTTCCTGTGTAATAACCACAGCAACCTACCCAATCAGCACCTTCTTGAGTTGGTCCAGCCATCACTATTGTATCGCGGCGCTCTAAATCAGGCAAAGCATGAAGAAATGGAGTAAAAACATCCATGAAAAAATTATCTACACCAACTTTCTTTCCAAATGGATAGCAAACTCGGAAAACGGCCTCTGAAATAAAAAGCTTCTCAAGTACTTTACGCACACGACTTTCACTGAAATCGTACATTGCCAATCTCAATTCAGCAATTAGTTCTTTATTCTTTGTGTGCCTATCCAAATTGACTCCTTACAAGTTATTTTCTTAGATCTTCATGAAAATATAACATTTTTTCATTGAACTACATTTCGTTCACAATCTTTACATATTATTTTTCGTATCTGCAATATTTTTCTTGCTTTAACAACAATCATTTGTATAATTCAAATTAATTTTTATAAATAGATTGATTGTATGATTGTTATACTTTAACTTTGCTGACCAATCAATTTTTGGGTAATAGTAATTTAGCCCCTTATCTCATGCAACATAATAAAGGAGAACTACAATGAAAATATTTTCCAAAATAACCCTAACATCAATATTAATGTTTATTTTAGGGCATACAACCTATGCTGCTTGTGGGATAACAAGTGGATCAATAAACATATTGGCAAATGATTTTCCAGCTTTGCGTACATACACGGATACTGCAAAAGCATGTGCAGGAAGCGGCGCAGATTTCAAAGTTAATCATACATCTGAACATAACAATCTAGCAATGGCAGCTCTTTCTGCTAATCCGGCAGAATATTCAGCTAGAATTGGAGCAAACAGTTCTATAGTACCATTAATGAATGAAGGTCTAATTAGGCCAATGGATGACCTTGTTGCTAAATACGGGAAAGATCTTCAAAAATCACAGTTGATAACAATAGATGGGAAAGTAATGGCTGTTGCTTTCATGGCAAATACGCAGCATCTATATTATCGTGAAGATATTCTAAATGAATTAGGAATACCTGTACCAAAAACCTATGAAGAAGTTTTAGCAGCAGCTGGAAAAATGCGTTCTTCAGGTAAATTGCTAAATCCATATGCCGCTGCTTATAAAGCTGGATGGAATTTAGCAGAAGAATTTGTAAATATGTATCTCGGTTATGGAGGTGAGTTTTTTAAATCTGGTTCCGCAGAGCCAAATATCAACAACAGGAAAGGTGTTAAAACACTTAGGATGTTAAAAAAGCTTGCTGGTTATAGCAATCCAGATTTCCTAACTCATGACTCAGAGGCTATCAAAGTTGAGTGGGAAGCAGGAAAAGTTGGTATTATGACTTTGTGGGCTTCAAGATCTGGGACTTTGCTTGATGATGAAGGTGACCCAGCAATTACTGCTGCAACCAAATTAGCAGCTCCTGCAACTGTTGGAGGAGGCTCTATTCCAGCAGCCACACTATGGTGGGATGGTTTTATGTTAGCAAAAAATAGATCAGACAAAGATGCTAAAGCTAGCTTTCAAGCCCTTGTTCATGCAGCAACCTCAAAGACAATGGCAAATGATGCATCAGATCAAGCAGTGTGGCTAGTAGAAGGATTTAAACCTGGTCCAAAATCTCTTGGAGTACTTGCAGCAGCCAAGATGGGTGCAAACCCTTATCCGATGTTGCCCCACATGTCACTTATGCATGGAGCCCTCGGCTCAGAAATTGTTGATTTCTTAAAAGGCAAAGAATCCGCTCAACAAGCACTTGCTGATACTGAAGCTGCATATAGAGGTAAAGCTAAAGAAAAAGGCTTCCTGTAAAAATAAAATGCTAAAAGGTGGAAAGACTGTCTTTCCACCTTTTTTACTTTTCCGACCTGACGAATTTAATGATGTCTTTTTACATCAAGCTTTGCTGGAACTGCTGTTCACCCTGAGCTAATATATCAAAATTTAGAACCGTTAATAGCTTTCAGCTCCTCAGTAGCCTATTCATGATTACTGTACTTTCTTTTGCTCAGGTTGCAAGTGATGGTATGGTCATAATCGGTTTACCATGAATCTACAAAAATCCAACCAAATTTTAAAATAATTTAAAAAAGTTGCTTACATGAAACATAAAACTTTTTTTTGGTTCATGCTTCCTACTTGTGTAGCAATGGTTTTGTTCATTGCAATTCCCATTGTTTCAATTTTCATTCAATCACTTTTTATTGAACATCAAAAACCTTCAATTGAAATTGAGATATGTGACCCCTTTGGTTGTAAAAAAGAAATCGGAGTAGATGTCGAAGCATATGCTGCTCTTAACAAAGAAAAACCTTTAGGCCGATTTAATGGGTTTAAAACTTATATCGATAGGAATCATTTAGCATTTGAAGAATTGAATGAAGGATGGCGAAATTCAAAAACAGTTAGCGAATTTTCTAGCATTTTTTTTAATTTACCTTTTTATAAGGCCTTAATATTTACATTAACGTATACGTTATTTGTTACACCTTCTGTCATATGTTTAGGTTTTATTATAGCTCTATGCATTAATGCTTTATCACAGAAAATAAAAGGCCCAATTATTTTTGTAACAATCTTACCAATGATCGTTACTCCTCTAATGGGTTCTCTAGTACTATTCTGGATGATTGACGCAGAAGGTATAATTGGATCAACAATTCAAGATTTATTCAATGATCCTTATCTATCTTTAAAAGCCTCAACTAAACTTACTTGGATTACATTAATAACTTATGGAATATGGCACCATTCGCCTTTTGCCTTTATAGTTTTTTATTCTGCACTTCAAACAGTACCACAGGATCCAATAGAAGCAGCGATCATAGATGGAGCAGATCGCTGGCAAAGGATTCGACATGTTGTCATTCCTCATCTATACCCAGTAGCAGTTTTTATAGCTCTTATTTCAATGATGGATAATATTAGAGTATTCGAGCCGATACTTGGATTTAGTGCTGAGGCAAGTGCTCAATCATTTTCATGGTTAATTTATAATGATCTACGAAATATTGAGGTTATGAATTTTGGCTCAGCAGCTTCAACATCTATTTTAACTATCATAATGGTAGGAATACTCTTAACCCCAGTACTTGTCAAAACATGGCGTGAATTTGGTGAATCAAGATAATAAAAAATGGAAACTTTAGCAGACAAAAAATCAAAAAAATTATTAGTTATAAATAGTATATTTATTATAGCTTGGCTAATAATAGCAGCTTTCCCATTTATCTGGACTTTCTTAGGATCATTTAAGGTTCGTGAAGATTTTTTTTCAAGATCAGACTGGTGGTATGTAATCTCAGGATTTCATACAATTATTGAAACTGGCGGGCGTTACACTTTAAATGCATTTAGAGAAGCTTGGATTGAAGGAGAATTTTGGTATGCTGCAAGAAATTCCGTAATTGTCACTTTCTTTGTTGTTACAATCTCTTTGTTTCTAGGTACTCTTGGTGGATATGCTCTTTCACGCTCACCATACCGATATGCATTTTGGATATTAATAGCTGCACTTGTTTTTCGTGCTATGCCACATATTACTCTTGTTTCAGGATATCTTTTCCCCTTTTTCCAACTAAATATCTGGGGTATTCTTCCAACTACAATTATTGTTCTTGTCGCGATTAACCAACCATTCACTTTATGGCTATTATATTCATTTTTTAAAACAGTTCCAAAAGAATTGGATGAAAGTGGAATGATAGATGGTTGCTCACATTTTCAGGCATTTAGATATATTATTATGCCCGTCATGTGGCCTGGGGTGATAACAGCTGGATTATTTAGTCTAATGCTTGCGTATAATGATTTCACTGTTACAGCAATGCTGCTTAGTTATGAAAATCACACATTGGTCCCCAAGCTTCAAAGCTATTTAGGTACCAATCAACATGAGGGGAATATGATGTGGGCTGTTTCATCAGTCGTTTCGGCAACAGCACCTTTATTTATGGTTGTCATGTTTTTTCAAAAACAAATTATAAGTGGATTGACTACTGGGGCAGTAAAAGGATAGAAAAAACATTGATCTAAAAGCCTAAGATAAACAAAGACTTTATGTATTTGCAGTATAGTGAAGAAAATAATTAAGAAGATGTTTTTAAAATGGAAGGATTTGATTCAGAATTTAAAAATTTAAAAGATTACATTCTTAAAATCACTTATCGTATATGGGAGGAACGTGGAGTTGAACGTATAAGAGATTATTATGGTGGAAAGGCTCCAGTAAAGACTCCCACAGGTGTTTCTGACAAAGTAGAAGAAGTTATTAGCTCTACTTATGCGACTTTGAAAATGTTTCCTGACAGGCAGTTGTTAGGAGAAGATGTAATTGGTTCTGAAGACGAGCCAGGAACATTCTATTCATCTCACAGAATTCTCAGTTCAGCAACACATCTTGGAGAAGGTTTTTGTGGATCCCCTACAGGGGCAAAAGTTAATTACAGAGTCATAGCTGACTGTATATGCAGGGGAAATAAGGTGATTGATGAATGGATGGTGCGTGATCAGTCTGCTATCGTGAAGCAGGTCGGTCTTGAACCCCATGAATTCGGCCGCCAGTTGGCTTTAAATCTAAAAAATGCTGGGAGTGGTTTACCAAGCACTGAGGATTACGTTAAACGCTGGGAAGGTCCTCCAGACTCTGGGCCACTTTCAGGAGCTGCCAAAAATATAGCTCAATGTTACCAGGCGTTATGGGAGAAATCAGAATTCAACATCCTGGAAAAATCGCACAACAGAGCCTGTCAGATTCATGCCCCTGAAGGGAAAGTTATTTATGGCCGTGATCAGCTTAGTGAATTTTTAAAAGGCTACATTAATTCTTTCTCAAAAGGAATTTTCAGAGTTCACCATTGGATAGTCAATGAAGAGGAAGGTAAAAACACCCGAATTGCTTTACGTTGGTCATTTAGTGCCGAACATACCGGATTTGGAAGTTTTGGTGAACCGACAGGTGCTCCTGTAGTAATAATGGCTATGACCCATGCTGAAATGCAAGAAGATCTTGTAGTTAGAGAATATCATGCGATAGACGAGATCTCACTTTGGATGCAAATCAGCTGCTATTCCATGAGTTAATACATCGTAAACAGGTTAAGTTTTATGTCCTACAATCATTCAAAAAATAAGGTAAATTATGGCAAGCTGGCTAAAGGAAGCTATTTCAGAAGAAAAAAGGGACAAAGCCCAAAAACAAATCAGAGATACTGTAGAAAAATTGCTTGAAGATATTGACAAACGTGGGGATGCAGCTGTCAGGGAGCTTTCGAAACGATTTGACAACTGGTCTCCGGATGAGTTTAGGCTGTCTGAAAAAGAAATACAATCCTGTATTAATAGACTTGATTCACAAACAATTGATGACATTTGCTTTGCACAGGAACAAATCAAGAACTTTGCACAGATCCAGCGGAATTCCATGAAAGACGTTGAAGAGGAAACTCTTCCAGGAGTAATTCTTGGTCACAGAAATATTCCTGCTAACCGCGTGGGAAGTTATGTCCCGGGAGGTAAGTTCCCAATGGTAGCCTCTGCCCACATGTCGGTTGTAACTGCAAAAGTTGCAGGGGTGAAGGAAATCATAACCTGTGCCCCCCCATATGAGGGTAGTCCTTCTGATGCCATCGTTGCAGCTCAACATCTTGGAGGAGCTGACGATATATTTGTGATCGGGGGAGTCCAGGCAGTCGCAGCTATGGCATTAGGAACTGAAACCATCCCTCCTGTCGATATGCTAGTTGGGCCAGGGAATGCCTTTGTAGCAGAAGCAAAGAGGCAGTTGTTTGGAAGAGTCGGCATTGATCTTTTTGCTGGACCAACTGAAACTCTTGTCATAGCAGATGAAACAGTTGACGGAGAAATGTGCGCGACAGACCTTTTGGGGCAAGCAGAACAT
>SHAT01000059.1 GCA_004213175.1 Pseudomonadota bacterium
TGGTGCAGCCGTGGTTATCGGTGGAGTCTCGTTGATCGTGTTAACCAAAGATTCAAAGCTGACTTCATGAAAATGATGCCAAAGAATAATTTAATAAATATCTAAATGTCCAGAGTAAAATTAAAAAATCGTAACTATATCTTAAGTTAGTGCTTTGGGAAATGCAGATAAAGTCAATTCAGTAAGGAAAAACAACTTACTGACGGAGTTGGAGGAATTGTTTAACTTATTCTACACATTTCGAAAAAGCTTCATATTCTAGATGAATGTGTTCATATTCATCATATGAGAAAGTCTATGGACCAGTTCAAAGGAATATCTTTTTCCTGGTTACAATTTTTTGGGAAATAGTGTAAAATACTTAGGAATACCGATAATAGTGTTTTGAAAGACATAAATAGATCAAAAATATCGATACAAATAATAAAGATGGTAAGTAATCAATTGCTCTTATAACCCAAAGGTCGAAGACTCAAATCTGTCCCTCATCACCAGCAATATTAAAAGAATTTAAAGTTTTGTTAATCAAATAAAAAGTGTGTTGGTGTACATTGTTCTGATTTTTCCTTACTTTTATTCAAGCCAATTCAATCCGTTTATTTCTTCCTCTGTGATTAAATCGTTATGGTAATTTAAAATATAAAATCAGTTGTTTTAATACTTAATAGTTTTTATCAATGCTCACTAAATTTAGTAAATTCGAACTTAAACCAACTCTGCTAAAAGCATTATACGAAGTTGGTTATGAAACTCCTACTCCTATTCAGGATCAAACTATTCCGTTATTGTTGGAAAAGAAAGATGTGCTGGGACAAGCACAAACAGGTACAGGAAAGACTGCAGCTTTTGCCCTTCCCTTGCTTTCAAATCTAAATTTAAGACAAAAAGAGCCCCAGCTTTTGGTATTAGCTCCAACACGTGAATTAGCTATTCAAGTCGCTGAAGCATTTAAGAAATATGCCTCTCATATAAAAAGTTTTCATGTCCTGCCTATTTATGGTGGTCAAGAATATCGTAGACAAATTCATGGGTTAAAAAGAGGTGTTCACGTTGTTGTAGGTACTCCAGGGCGAGTAATGGATCACATGCGTCGAGGCACTTTGAAGTTAGAGAAGCTAAATACACTTGTTCTGGATGAAGCTGATGAAATGCTACGAATGGGATTTATTGATGATGTAGAGTGGATTCTAGAAAAAGCACCTCCAAATAGACAAATAGCTCTTTTTTCGGCCACTATGCCTCAAAAGATTCAAAGTATTGCGAAACGTTATTTGAAAGATCCTGCGCAAATTATTATTAAGGTGAAATCCACGACAGCTGACACTATTCGTCAACGTTTTTGGCCGGTGAATGGAATAAATAAACTGGAGGCATTGACCCGTATACTGGAAGTAGAATCATTTGAAGCGATGCTTATTTTTGTACGCACTAAAACCGCTACAGTTGAGCTTTCTTCAAAACTGGAGGCACGAGGTTATGCTTCTAGCGCAATAAATGGAGATATTAAACAAAATCAGCGTGAGCGAACCATCGATTACTTGAAGAGTGGGAAACTAGATATTCTTGTTGCCACAGATGTTGCCGCACGTGGTTTAGATGTTGAAAGAATAAGTCACGTTGTGAATTATGATATGCCTCATGATACAGAAGGTTATGTTCATCGTATCGGCAGGACAGGACGGGCGGGACGTACAGGTGACGCTATTTTATTTGTAACTCCGAGGGAAATAAGAATGTTACATACCATTGAAAAAGCTACGAATCAGAAGATCGGAATTATGGAACTTCCTTCAACCAAACTTTTAAACAATCAGCGAATTACAAAATTCAAACGACTTATCACTGATACTTTGAATAATGAAGAACTGGGTATTTTTTATCAAATGATCGAACAATACCAAAAGGAACATAATGTTCCAGCAATTGAAATTGCTTCTGCTTTAGCTCTGCTTTTACAAAATAATTCTGCGTTTATGTTAAAGACCAAATCTAATCTTATCAATGAAGACGAAAATTTACTAAATAATGATGCTAATACTTTCAAAAAACTAGGAATGGAGCAAAGAAGAGTCCGTGGGAAAGGACAGGTAAAATCTATAAGAAAGAAGCTGCCTCTGGAAAAAGGTATGGAATGTTTCCGTCTTGAAGTGGGGCACAAACACAGCGTAAAAATAAAAAACATAGTAGGGGCAATTGCCAATGAATCTGGACTTGACAGTCGGTACATCGGCCGGGTCAACATTTTTGATGACTATAGTGAGATTAATTTACCTGAAGGTATGCCCAAAGATGTTTTCAAAGACTTAAAAAAAGTTTGGGTATCAGGTCAACAATTGAAGATCTCTTCTATCAAGAAAGATTATAAATCAGAATACTCCCCCACTAATTCCAAAGAAAAAAATACTATAATTAGAAAAAAGTTCGCAAAAAGACAAAATTAAAGCAAACTCTCCTATTACACCTGTCCCATTAGTTATTTCGATAGTCTAATTATATATAATAATATCATATAATTGTAGACAATTTGGTGTAGCGAATTCGATTCCCCCACCTCCACCATTCCCCGTATAAACTACTTATCTTATTGATATACCTATTTAATTTAATTATTTTAGGCTTAGGGACAGGTCTTGTGGGACAGCTCTTCACAATTTAAAAATAAATATATATCCTCCTAATTATTAAATTATTCTAATATCGAATTAATTTATATATAATCTATCGGATACGTCTCAACTGATTCACTAATAGGAAAACAAATAAAATTACTTTGGACAGTAAATCTAGATTAAGAAGAAATGACTTAGAAAATAAATTAAGTCCATTGAAAGAAAAGCTAATTTCTCATCCATTATATGATTCTATAAAAGATGAAGATTCAATAATCATTTTTATGGAAAACCATGTTTTTTCAGTATGGGATTTCCAATCTTTACTTAAATCATTACAATTACAATTAACTTGTATTGAAACTCCATGGCATCCAACAAATGATAACGAAGCAAGGCGTTTAATAAATGAAATTGTTCTTGACGAAGAGAGCGGTCTAAATCCTCAAGGCGGATATTCTTCTCACTTCGAGCTTTATAGAGAAGCTATGATAGATGCGGGAGCAAATATATCAAAAATTGATGAACTTATTTTTGAAATAAAAAAAGGATCTGAATTAAAAAGGATATTTAATTCATTATTACCAAAAAATGTCCTAAATTTCGTAGAGCATACCTTTGAAAATATTGATAGCAAAAATTTAATTAATTTATTATCAATTTTTACATATGGTAGAGAAGATGTTATACCGGATATGTTTAGCAAATTGATTAAAAGATTTTATGAGGAGGATCCTAAACGTTGGGGTAAGTTAAATTATTATCTAAATGAACATATTCAATGTGATGATATAAGACATGGTCCAATGGCAAAAAATATACTAGAAAATTTCTGTGGAGAAGATAATCTTAAGTGGTCTTTAGCAGAAACAGCTGCAATTAATGCTCTGAATCAGAGAGATTTAATGTGGGACAATATTTTAAAATCTATAAAAATAAGTAAAGAGTCCTTTTAAAAATAGTAAAAACATTCCTGGTCTTGAATTAATGGGATATTCCAACTATTCCTTAACTAATTTTTTATTATATACAGTAATAACCGACCGGATTAGAATCCCGCCACCTCCACCAACATGCTAAATATCACTTGATAGCAGCAATATCAATCCTTTACAAACCTCGCCTGTACCATTACTATTTTTTATATGGGAATAAGTGATTATTTATATACGCGGGCGCGTGGCTGTGCTTTATTGATTTTATATATATTTAATCATAATTAAGAATAATTGTTTTTTTATTAGGTATTTTGAATATATCACACGTATGTATAAGAAAAGTTAGACGATTAAATAAATTTATTAAATCAGATTTAAAATTAAGAGATTCTTTTTAAATTTAGTACTACTAAAATAAATTACAAAATGATATAATTTTATTATATTAAATTTCAAATAAACAAAGGACTATGTATGACTAAAACAGTAAAAAATATGCTTGATGAAGCATTTGATAAAGTACCAATGGTTGAACCTACTGAGGCGATCAAGTGGATTGATGATCCAGATACAGTTTTTGTTGATGTCAGAGATAAAAACTCAGTGATTAATAGTGGTAAAATAAAAGGGGCTATTCATGCTGAAAGAGGGTTGCTTGAGTTTTATGCTGACCAAGAACATGATATGGGGATTGATGAAATTTCTCCAGAGAAAAAAGTGATTTTATACTGTAACGCAGGGGGACAGGCTGCATTAGCAGGAAAAACTCTTTTAGAAATGGGTTACAAGGAAGTGTTGAATCTAGGAAGTTTTAATAATTGGGAAAAATTTGGGGGACCAACTGAGTGAATTACTCAAATCTGCAATCATTTTATAATTGATTACGTATATATACAATCATAATGAAAGAAGATTATTTGTTAAATTCATCCTAAGCCGATTATTATGTTGGTATTTTTAGAGCCTCAAGTAAATCCTTCAATGATATCAGAACAAGTGGCGGAAGCCACCTCCAACATTCATCACATTCTATCCTTATCTTATTTACAAATTTAATTTATTTATTTTACATCCAATACAGGTATGAGAATGGAAAAAGGATACGACAAAAACTACACTTAATTCTTCACAGTCAGACAATCCTCAATCTGCCACCAATATTCTTGTAATATCCCCTAGATTTTAATACAATTTCCTTCTCCTAAAATAACAAGTTAGTATTTTAGGTCCCGGAATAAATCTATACCGCTTCCTTCTTTCCAAGAGGAACTAATGAAAATATATCTTTTTGGTTTGTAATTCATGAAAACATTAAGAACACTAACATTGTTTGTCTTGACCGGCTTTCTGGTGTCTAGTTGTTATTCAGGCAAAAACTGGCGTACTGCCAGTCGTCAATCGGCGGGCATGGCACCTGACCCTTCAGTTACAATGGAAGCCGTTATGCAAGTATATGGAGCAGATACCTGGGGTTGGCGTGGTTGGTTTGCCATTCATACTTGGATTGCCGCCAAGCGTACTGGAGAGTCCAACTACAAGGTATATGATGTGGTTGGTTGGCGCGGCTACAGCGGCCATCCAGTAATGAGGATAACCCAAGACATTCCGGACCGTTATTGGTTTGGTGAGAAACCCCGGCTTATTAAAGAACATAGGGGGGAGGGGGTTGATGACCTGATTGATGCGGTCGATAAGGCGGCTGATGCGTACCCCTGGAAAACGACCTACAAGGCCTTTCCAGGCCCCAACAGCAATACCTTCACTGCCTGGATCGCTAAGCACGTGCCAGAGATGGAGTTAGACCTTCCTTTCTCAGCTATTGGTAGTGGCTATGTGGAGTAATTATAATTGTAGTTTATTAATATAATTGTCCGCAAAATAATCACGACACGCACGCACGAGGCGAGATTATTTGAATATATATATATATAATCATATTAATTAAAACATTACAAATAAGTTCGAATCGATTTGAGTGAGTCATTGAGCTTGTCCTAGTATACTATTATTTTAATTTGGTGACACATTTTAACCCCAAATAAGAAAGTGCATATGAGTCTAAAAAATGTAATGACAGTAATAACGGTTGTTACCGGTTTAGTAGGATTAGGTTTCATTATTTTTCCTACTATTATTACAAACCAAGTTTTTCCAACTGTAGGCGAAGAGGCAATTATGGTTGGAGTATTCCATCGTCAAATAATGGGAGCAATGGTCCTAGTATTTAGTATTTTTCACTGGTTTATGAGAGACGCAGAAGAAGTAATTGCTAAGCGGTTTTTGTTTGCATCAGGGATTAGTTTTTTATTGAATGCTCTTATACTACTTAAAGTAGGTGTCATTGATCCCGTTACTACTTTTCCTTTTCCACCTTTTATACTTTTATTAATTCTTTCTTCAGCTTCGTTTTACTTCTCAAAAAAAGAATATCCTGATCTTACACAGTAAGTCCACGAAGACCATTATTTGGGGATACAAATTAATCGATCTCTCACATTTTACTTTCCTCTTTCATACCATTAAAATACAGTCATGTTCAGAATAAAATATAAAAATACTAAATACTAGTCTGAGTTATTCCAGCAGAATTTCTCAATAATAATTTGACGTTGAAAATGTGTTGAAAAACTCAGAACTATTACTTGCAGCCAGTGTCCCTCTGCTTTGGGGGTTTGGATTTACATTCACAAAGGTCGGACTGAATGAATTTCCCCCTTTGTTTTTAATGGGCCTTCGTTTCTCTTTGGCATCATTGGTACTGATCTGGTTTGTACCAATTCCCCGCGGTCAGCTGAAACAGATATTCTGGATTTCCTTTGTAGGATCAACCCTGCGGTACGGCATGACCTACACGGGTCTTTCCATGATTGATGCCTCATTGTCAATCATAATTATGCAGCTGGGAGTACCATTTTCGGTACTGTTGGCAGCAATCCTTTTCAAGGACAAACCAGGAATTCAGCAAATTTTGGGAATGCTTATTTCTTTTGCGGGAATTATTTTGATTGCAGGACAACCAAGTTTAAGAGGACAGCTGTATGCAATTTTTCTAACTGCAGCAGGAACGATGATGTGGGCCTTGGGGCAGGTTATGGTTAAACGACTTGAAAATCCGCCATCCGGATTTGCTTTGACTGCATGGATTGGAGTTTTTTCAGGGCCACAGACGATTCTGGGATCCTTCATTTTTGAAGAAAATCAGCTGGAATCTTTGGTACAGGCAAGTTGGATTGGCTGGGGAGTGATTCTGTATGGTTCTTTTCTCATGACGGTTTTGGGTTACGGGATTTGGTATCATGTCCTTTCCCGCAATCCAGTCTCAAAGGTTATGCCTGTAATGCTACTGCTTCCTGTATTTACAATTGCCTCAAGTATGCTTTTTCTTGGAGAACAACCCTCTCTCATGATTTTCATTGGTGCAGCCGTGGTTATCGGTGGAGTCTCGTTGATCGTGTTAACCAAAGATTCAAAGCTGACTTCATGAATATGATAATTCTATTGAGTGAGTTGTTGGTGGGTATAAATGGGGGTATATTTAAATAACAAATTTTGTTATACTAGTAATAAAAATGCATAAAAAGCTAAATGTTGCTGACTCTCCCTCCGCCATATCCTCACAATGAGGATTCATCTCATTTCTTGATATGCCAGAAGAAAGAATAAAAGGCAGTTGTTTTTGTGGTGCTGTAGAACTATTTGTTACTGGGACACCCTCTGCAATGGGTTATTGTCATTGTAAAGACTGTGCTGCATGGAGCGCAACACCAATAAATTCCTATAGTTTTTGGAGGTTTGATCAATTGGAAATTACAAAAGGCTTAGAAAATATTAAAACATTCTCTCAGACTGATCACAGCAAGAGAAAGTTCTGTAAGAATTGTGGTGGCCATGTTATGACAGAGCACCCAAGTTCAAACTTGGTAGATATTTTTGCAGTTATTTTGGAAGGTTTTTCGTTTAAACCTTCTATCCATGTAAATTATGAGAGCAAATCTGTTTCAGTAAAAGATGGGTTACCAAAATTCAAGGATCTTCCTATAGAATTTAATGGATCAGGGGAAATTATACCAGAGTGAATTTATTAATTCTTATAATAATCAAAAAACTAACATATTCCGAAAAAATTAGCACTTCTTGAGTTCTCTTTAATGGTTTGTTACTAAGAAACTATTATTATCTTCCCTGCCTGATTTCCTGTATCACAGTTCGGTAGCGTTGTTCAATTTCCTTGTGATGGATATGCTGCCCATGCACAACCATTTGCCTTCCTGCGGACCAAACTTCTCGTACTAATGAATCATCTGATGTAAAAATCCAGCGATCCAGAATTTCATCATCCGAGCAGTCCCACAAGCTCAATGCTTCTATATCAAGCGAAACTAAATCAGCCCAGTTACCTGGGATTAAACTTCCCGATTTACGTCCCAATGCTTGGGCACCGCCGGTCAAAGCATCGTTGTAGAGTGATCTTCCAACGGAACCGCTTTTGCTTGTCAAAACGTTTCGCTCCTTGCTGACATATCGCTGACTGTATTCCAGTAATCTTAATTCCTCAGTCAATGCAATAAAAACATTTGAATCAGAACCAATTCCATATTTTCCACCTGACGAGAGCAATCCTCTGCAGTCAAAAATACCGTCACCCAGATTGGCTTCTGTGATTGGGCAAAGTCCCACCACCGCTCCAGATTTTGCAACATTTTGTGTTTCTTCTGGAATCATGTGTGTAGCATGGATCAGGCACCAGCGTGAGTCAACGCTTTCATTGTGAAGTAACCATTCTACTGGACGAGCCCCGTAATTTTCAAAGACTTCTTCAACTTCTTTAAGCTGTTCCGCAATGTGAATATGAACTGGACCTGAAGTTCTTGTCTCAACAATTTCCTTTAACGACTCCGGAGAGACAGCTCTGAGAGAATGCGGAGCTATGCCTAGTAGATAATCTTCCGGAGCATTTTTGAGGGCTGTTTGAGAGTTTTCAAGCAGTTGTAAAAATCCACTCCTCTCATTACCAAAACGAAGCTGCCCTTCCGCAAGCGAATTCCCGTTCAAACCACTCTGCATGTAAAAAACAGGTAAATGTGTCAATCCGATTCCAGCTTTCTGAGCGGCATTGATAACACGGCACGAAGTTTCAGCAATGTTTTCGTATTGCTTCCCGCCGTACTGATGGTGGACATAATGGAATTCTCCGACTGAGGCATAACCGCATTCTAACATTTCCATAAAAACAAGTGTGGCAATTGCCTCAATCTGTTCCGGATTCAGATGTTCCAAAAAACTGTACATCAACTCACGCCAACTCCAAAAGCTGTCCTGCTTTTCCAAACGTTTTTCTGTCAATCCAGACATTGCCCTTTGAAATGAGTGACTGTGCAGATTTGACAATGCAGGAAGAAGAATACGTTTAGGTAAATTTTGATCATCTGGATTAGCTTCAACTCCAGCTTCAACTGCTGAAATTCGACCAACTTCATCCACTGTTACTCTGACATTTTTGCACCAACCTTCAGGAGTAAGTGCAAGTCCCACAAAAATATTCATCTGCTGTCCATGATTTTGTATTGATAATAATGTTTATATAAGCATAAATAAGATTAAAAAAAAATTAAACTTTTAAATAAACTCATTCCCCTCATCTACTACATGGGAATCGCCACAGATCTCATACTGCTTGTAGTTAGTGCGTTCTTTAGCGGTCTAGTAATGCAAAGGCTGGGACAACCCCTGATTTTAGGATATATTTTAACTGGAATTGCATTTAGTCCCTACACAGGTGGATTTGCACTAACAAGTGTACATGAAATAGAGCTTCTGGCAGAAATAGGGGTAGCTCTTTTACTTTTTGCACTTGGGCTAGAATTTTCCCTCAAAGACCTCAAACCTGTCAAAAAGATCGCCTTAATAGGTACTCCTGTACAAATTTTACTGACTATTTTAATGGGCTACGGTATCGGACAGTATATGGGATGGGATGTAAAAACCTCCCTTTGGTTTGGTGCGTTGATTTCTCTTTCAAGTACAATGGTTCTGCTCAAAACTCTGATGAATCAAGGTTGGCTCGGTACACTCTCAAGCAAAGTCATGGTTGGAATATTGATCGTACAGGATTTGGCCGTTGTCCCTCTTATTGTGCTCTTACCCATGTTGAATAATCCTGAACTGGGTTGGATTTCTTTAGAAATAGCAATCCTGAAAACAATTATTTTTCTTGCAGGAATGATTATGTTTGGAACTCGCTTGCTCCCTTCGATCATGCGTCTGATTGCCCACTTAGGATCACGTGAATTATTTTTGTTGGCTATCACCGCTATTGGTTTAGGTGTTGGTTATCTTACTTATCTAGTAGGGCTTTCTTTTGCCTTTGGAGCTTTCGTCGCCGGAATGGTTTTAAGTGAATCAGATTATGGGCACCAGGCCTTGAGTGACATTATTCCGGTGCGGGATCTTTTCGGACTGCTGTTTTTCGTATCTGTGGGAATGTTGCTCAACCCTGAATTTTTGATGAATCACTGGCAACAGATTCTTATCCTTGTTTTGATAATAAGCCTGGGTAAGGGGCTTATTTTTGCGTTGCTCACCAGAATTTTTAAATATGGAAATGTGGTGCCTCTCGCAGTTGGTTTGGGACTCTTTCAGGTGGGAGAATTTTCATTTGTGCTCGCCCAAATTGGAGTTTCGACAAACTCAATTAGCCATGAACTGTATTCGCTGGTTTTGACAACTGCAATTATAACGATGTTTCTAACTCCACTTATTTCGGGACAAACCGCTCGCCTGTATGCTCTCCATAGACGTTTGTTCAAACATGAACCTTTGGACTCGATCAATTTTCCAAAAACTGGATTTCGAAATCATGTGATTATTATGGGCGGTGGTCGGGTAGGTTTTAGAATTGCTCAAGTCCTGAAACGTCTCAATGTCCCTTTATTGATAATTGAGCTGGATCAACACCGGGTTGACAGGGCAAAACATGCATTTATTCCAGTAATTTATGGTAATGCCTGTCATGAAGTAGTATTGGAAGCAGCAGAGACAAAATTGGCGAGGTTACTGATAATTACTTCTCCTGAAATCGTAATTGCCCAGACGATTGTTCAAAGAGTGAGGAAAGTGAATGCGGAAATTCAGGTAGTGGCACGCGCTCCAGGTATTGAATTCTTAGAGGAATTCAAAAAATTGAATATTTCTGATGTGGTAATCCCAGAATTTGAAGCAGGACTTGAGATGGCACGTAAAGCCTTGGTTCATTTGCATATACCAGCCGCTAAAATTCAGCATTACACAGAATCATTAAGGAAAGATCTGTTTGCATCTTTCTTAAGTGAAAATGAGGAAGAAAAAATTATGGAGCAAATACTGAAGGCGGAACACCAGTATGACCTTCAGTGGATGTTGATAAAACAGGGAAGCCAATTGGTCGGTTTTACAATTGGCGAGGCTGAAATACGGACAAAAACAAATTCTTCAGTAGTCGGTGTAATTCGGGATGACATTCTTAAAGCTAACCCTGATGAAAACTTTCGATTTCAATTAAATGACCGTGTAGCAATAATTGGAACAGACAGCTCACGCGATTTATTTTTTCAAATGACACGTCAACAAAGAAACAGTTAGACCGAAATTAAAGAAGGAGTTCCGGTATTAGCTTGGACCTGAAGTCTTTTTTCCAGGACTAAATACAGTAATTAACATTTGACTATGTTGCTATTTTCAAGTTAATAATATATCTAATAGAAGTGTTTTAACAAATACATTTATGGAAAATGTATCGTCAATTTCCCAAATGTTGAAAGCTTAACAAAAAATTACTTTCTAAGTATATTTGCGGATTGTTTTCCAAAAGAACTGAAGGCAGAATACTAATTTATAATTTAATTTATATAATCGCGAAAGTGATCAAACCAATTATTTTAAAATCAATACCTTTTCATAGATCCAAATTTGAATGTAGACATAGATGAAGGTTCCCACAAACTCACCCCCACACATTGGTAAAGGTATACGAACTTCTGATGATGTTCCTAATGACGGATTGCTCAATCAAACTTCGCCGCTGCTTCTATCAGATTTAAAGCATTTGCATGAGTCTCAGTCGAAAATGGATGACCTCAGCCGGAATGACTGGGAAAATCTATCAAAATATCGCAAACTATTCCAAAAAGATGAACAGGCTAAGCAAGCACTCTCTCTACTTGAATCACAAAAAGACTCACCAAGTTACGGATTCCGGATCAACAACTACCGGCATTGTCTCCAGAGTGCTACAATGGTGATGAGGGACGGTGGAAGTGAAGAGGAGATTGTCGTTGCTCTTTTTCACGACCTGGGTTTTGTTGTCTGTCCAGACAATCATGGAGAATTTTCAGCGACCTTGCTTGCAAATTATGTTTCAGATCAGCATTACTGGATGCTCCGGCACCATGCTGCATTTCTAGATTATCATGCACCGACTCATCCGAACTCTAACGCTAATGCCCGTGAACGATACAGGGGTCATCCATATTTTGAGTATACTGCAGCATGGGTGGAAAGATATGACCAAACCTCAATTCAAGCACATTATGATACTGCTCCATTGGATTTTTTTAAGCCAATGGTTTACCGAATTTTTAACCGTCCCTCCAAGGGGACCCAACTCCATCTCGCACCATGAGTTCGTGGATTGAAATGCTTCCTGTGGAGAATGCCACTGGAGCACTGAAAGATGCATACGAGTTGGCAAAAACTCCGGCTGGAACCGTGGATAATGTTATGCGAGTCCACAGCCAACGTCCCCACACAATGGTAGGTCACCTCACGCTTTACAGAAGTGTTTTGCACCATTCTGAAAACACCCTACCTCTCTGGTTTCTGGAAGCAGTGGGAGTATATACAAGCTTGCTGAACAAATGTGAGTATAGTTTCACTCACCATTGTGAGAATATGCGGCGTCTGCTTAAAGACGACAAACGTGCCAAAGACATAGAATCCGCTTTGCAGGATCAGTCTCCCGAAAGATGTTTTAAAGGTAAGGAACTGGCATTAATTAGCTATACTGGGATACTGACATCTACCCCTGGAGAAGTGAGTGCAAGCGATGTGGAATCCGCCAAATCACTAGGAGCTACTGATGGAGAAATTCTTGAGGTCAATCAGGTCTGTGCTTACTTTTGCTACTCTAACCGTACACTAAATGGTCTTGGAGTCACTCTTTCAGGAGATTCTGTAGGTTACTATACGAAGTAAGATGATGAAAATATTTCAAATAAATTGAGTACTTTGACAACAAGCATAATTTAAACATTATTTATGACTTACGCCGTATCCAAGACGATAGAAATTGAAAAAATTCCGGTAATTGATGTTAAACCGCTTCGCGCAGGAACTTTGGAAAATGCATACTCGGTGGCCTTAGAAATTCGTCAAGCAGCTGAAGAAATAGGTTTTTTCTACATCCGCAACCATGGGGTTCCTGAGTCGGTGATAAAGCAGTCCTATTCAGCAGCAAAGGATTTTTTTAACCTGCCAAAAGTAGTTAAGAATAATGTAAAAATTAATTCAAACCATCACGGTTATCTCTGTTTTGGAGAAGCAAAGATGGAGCAGGCTAAAAGTGTAGACCTCAAAGAGAGCTTCGTCTGGGGTCTAGATCTTCCCGACGAACATCCTTCTGTAACAATGGAAAATCCCTTTTTAGGACGGAACCAGTGGCCGGTTGAAATACCGGAATTTAAGAAATCGGTTTACCCGTTCTTTGAAGCAGGTTTGCAGTGCGGATTAGACATGATGAGGGCTTTTGCCTTGGGGATGGGGTTACCTGAAGATTCGTTCCTGAAAGCGACTGATGAACCGATCGCGCGTAGTTCCATCATCCACTATCCACCGCAATCCGAAGATTTAGGAGAGGAACAGTTTGGGGTAGCCCCGCATACTGACTACGGCTGTCTTACACTTTTGTGGCAGGATCAGGTAGGTGGTCTAGAAGTTCAAAACCGTGAGGGAGAATGGGTGACTGCACATCCGATTGATAATACTCTTGTTGTCAACGTTGGTGATTTGCTTATGCGTTGGACAAATGAAGGATTTATATCCACTCCCCACCGTGTAGTCAACAGAAAGGGACAAGAACGCTATTCAATGGTAATCGCATGGGATCCAAATTTCGATACGATTGTGGACCCTTCCATAGTCTGTCAAAATGGAGCGCTGCCATTGTACTCTCCTTTGAGCTGCGGTGATTATGTATTGTCTCGCTTTGATTCATCCTTCAGTTACCGCCAGTAATGTCAATAATGTGCTGAACTGGCATCACGTCTTTTAGATTACCAACCGCCCTGTAAATGTTAAAATACGTATTTCTCAAAGTCAGCTATAGGTAGTGAGATAAAATCTTTGAGGA